>CAZMHG010000038.1:0-12635 GCA_964565975.1 uncultured Ilumatobacteraceae bacterium
CCGTCGAACTGTTGCTGTCCTCACGCGGTCAGGACGCCCTGGAGTCGCTCGACGATCTGGTGCAGCGGTTCCAGACGTCGATCCTGCGGCAGGACGATCGGATGCTGGTGTCCTGGACGGAGTTGCCCATCAGCGACGTCCGCTCCTCGCCCGCTCCTCGCCCGAAACTGCCTCGTCCCCTCGGGTGATGAGCAAGGGTGGGGTTCCAACCCACACTCCCTCCCGGGGAGGGGGTTGCAGCGCTCAGCCGTCGGTGATCTCGACGCGCAGGCGCTTGTTGCCCTTGCCCTTGTTCTCGGTCTTGACGACGCGGAATCCGCCGACCTCGCGGGTGGACGCGACGTGCGTCCCGCCGTCGGCCTGCTTGTCCAGCCCGACGATGTCGACGACGCGGATCTCGGTCACCGCTTCGGGGATCAGGCTGACCTTGGTGCGGATCAGGTCCTCGTCGGCCAGCGCCGTGGAACGCGGCAGGAAGGCGACCTCGATCGGGTGGTCGGCGGCGATCGCCTCGTTCACCCGCTGCTCGACGAGCGCGGCGAAACCGTCCGGCAACGGGTCGAACTCGAAGTCCATGCGGGCCGCCAGCGGCTCCATGTTGCCGCCGGTCACGGGCACACGCCACTCGTTCCAGATCACCCCGCAGAGCACGTGCATCGCCGTGTGCGTGCGCATCAGCTGGTGCCGGCGGGCCCAGTCGACCGTGCCGTGCACCAGGTCCCCGACGTCCGGGGGTGGGCCGTCGATCGTGTGCCACACCGACGGTCCCTCCTTGCGAACCTCGGTCACCGAGGCATGCCCGAGGGTGCCGGTGTCGTGCGGCTGACCACCGCCGGTCGGGTAGAACGCGGTGCAGTCGAGCGCGACGCGCACGCTGCCGCCGCTCGTGTCGACGTCGGTGACGGTCGCCTGGAACTCGCGCAGGTAGGCGTCGCGGAGGTACAGCAGTTCGGTCATCGGGCGCTCACAGGTCGGGTCGGTTCCAATACGTCCCGTCGATCAACTCGCGCACCGGCTGGGCGTGGGCGACCGCCGCGTCCGCGTCGGCCGGGGCCTCCATCAACCCGAACGCGACCTGGCGCTGGTTGATGCGGAACATGATCACGAAGTGACGGTAGGCGGCGTAGGCGAAGTGCCAGCGCAGGTCGACGGGCTCGTGGCCGGTGGCCTGGTGGTACGTCGCGGCGAGGTCGTCCATGCGCATGAACCCGGCCATCCCGGGAAACCCGTACTGCGTGGCCAGGTCGTGGAAGAAGCGGTGCATGAACGCCATCCACCCGAGGTCGACCTCGCGCGGCGCGATCCCGGCCATCTCCCAGTCGAGCACCGCGACGGGCCCGAAGTCCTCGTACAGGATGTTGCCGATGCGCGCGTCGCCCCAGCTCAGGCGGGCTTCGGTCTCCGCCGGCCAGGTGTCGAGCAGGAACTGGAGCAGCTGCTCGGCCAGCGGCGAGCGCTGGCCGCCCTGCTCGACGACCCACTGGTAGTAGCCGCGCCAGCCCTCGACGTGCCGGCGCAACGGCGACATGGAGCCGTCGCCCGCGGGCGTGTCGAACAGCGGCGCGGCATCGTCGCCGGCAACCCGGTGGACGTCGGCCAGTGCGGCCACCGACGCCTCCTGCAGCCGGCGCTGGTCGGCCGGATCGGCGTCGAACAGCCAGTTGTCGCCGAACGCGTACGGCATCATGTCGGGAGGGACGCGGCCGTCGACCCGGCGCATCACGATGAACGGGGCGCCGATGAAGCCCGGGTCGCGCTCGGACCACAGACACGCCGGAACGGGCGCGGCGGTCCGCTCGCCGACCAGGCGCATCAGGCGGAACTGCAGGTCGAGGTCGTAGCTCGGAAACACCGGCTGGTCGGCGGCGTCGGGCGGGACGCGCACCACGCAGCGTTCGGCGACGGTCTCGCCGCCGTCCTCGTAGGAGAGGTCGAACAGCAGCGTCTCGCTCGACATCCCCGTCGCCGCGGGAGAGGTGATCTCGCCGATCGTGTGCGGGCCGACCGTGGCGTCGAGCCAGCGGTCGAGGCCGGCGCGCAGCATGCTCCGGTCGCGGCGGCTGGCGTTGGACGAGGACGTCTCGCTCATCGGCGCCGACACTACGCGGACGGGCCCGTCGGGTCAGGCCTCGCGGCGCGTCGTGCCGACGTCGCCACCGCCGACATCACCAACGAGGTCATCGACCAGTTGCCCGCCGGCGACGCGCAGGGTGCGCGTCCGCCGGACGTTGGCCAGCAGGGCCCGGTCGTGGCTGACGAGCAGCACCGTGCCGGGATAGGTCTCCAACGCGGCCTCGATCTGCTCGATCGCGGCAAGGTCGAGGTGGTTGGTCGGCTCGTCGAGCACCAGGCAGTTGGTGCCCCGCGCCTGCAGCAGGGCGATGACCAGCCGGGTGCGTTCGCCGGGCGACAACGAGGCGGTGGCGCGCCCGACGTGCCCTGCGCCGATGCCGAACTTGGCAAGCAGTGTGCGCGCCTCGCTCACGGTGAAGCCGGTCGCCTGCAAGAACGCGTCCAGCACCGTCGCCTCGACGTCCAACTGGCCACGGAACTGCTCCAACCGTCCGACCACCACCGACGGGCCGAGCCGCTGCACCCCGGCATCGAGCATGGCCTCACCGAGCAGCGCAGCGAGCAGGGTCGACTTGCCGGCACCGTTCGGGCCTTCGATCACGATCCGCTCGCCCGAGGCGACCACCAGGTCGACGGGACCGAGGTGGAACTCGCCACGGCTCACCTCGGCGCGTTGGAGCTCGGCCACGAGCTGACCGCTGCGCGGTGCGACCGCCAGCTGCAGGCGCAGCTCCCACGCGGTGCGTGGCTCGTCGACCGCTTCGAGCCTGCCGATCGCCCGCTCGGTGCGCGCCGCGCGGGCGGCAAGCTGCTCGGTCTGGTTGACCTTGAAGTTGCGGATGTGCTTGTCCTTCTCGGACGTGTCCTTCTTCACCCGGCTCAGACCCTGCGTGGCCCACTCGCGCTCACGCTGGGCGCGGGCCAGCAGGTCGCTGCGCTTGGCGTCGAACTCGTCGTAGGCCCGCTGGGCGTGTTCCCGGGCCAGGTCGCGCTCGGCCAGGTAGGCGTCCCACCCGCCGCCGTACCGCGCCGCGCGGTGGGTGAACTCGTCCAGCTCGACCACATCGGTGACCGTCCGGCGCAGGAACGTGCGGTCGTGGCTGACGATCATGCACGGCGCGCGAAGGGCGAGCACGAGGGCCTCCAACCGTTCGAGGCCGTCGAGGTCGAGGTCGTTGGTCGGCTCGTCGAGCAGCAGGACGTCGTAGCGCGCCAGCATCAGCGCGGCCAGGCCGGCCCGCGCGGCCTCGCCCCCGGAGAGCGCTGCCATCGGCCGGTGGAGGACGGATGCGTCCAGGCCGAGGTCTGCCCAGACGCCGTCGAGGCGCGACTCGGCGTCTGCCGCGCCCAGCGCCAACCACCGCTGCAACGCGGTGTCGTAGCGCTCGTCGGAACCGGGTGATGCGTTGGCCAGCGCGTCGGTCGCCGCGTCCAGCTCTGCCGTCGCCGCGAGGACGCCGGTGCGACGCATCACGAAGTGGCGGACGTCCTCGTGGCCACGCTCGGGCTCCTGCGCGAGCAGGCCGACCGTGGCATTGGAGGGCCGCCGCGTGACCCGACCGTGGTCGGGCGCCAGGATGCCGGCGAGGACCGCGAGCAACGTCGACTTGCCCACACCGTTCGGCCCGACCAGGCCGACGCGGTGGCCCGGATCGACGGTGACGTCGACCGAGTCGAGGATCGTCCGCTTGCCGCGGACGAGACGAAGTGCGGTGGCGTGGAGCGACGCGACCATGACGAGTGCACCTTTCCGGTTCGGATCAATGGAACAGGACGAGCGCTCAGTCAGTCACGCCGGTCAGCGTAGCCGTGGCTGCGCTGACCGGCGCCCGCGTTTCCTGCCGGTCAGATGTCGGCGATCAGCTGGTGCAGCTTGCGCCGGGCATCTTCGAGGATGGCTGCCGCCTTGGTGACGACCTCGGCGTTGCCGGTGGTGCCGACCAGCTTGACGGCAAGGCCGATCTGCATCACGGCCTGGCGCAACGTGTCGCGCCCGTCGGCGTTCTGCGGGTCCATCCACGGCGGGGCACCGAACTTGCCGATGCGCTCGGCGAGGTCGGCCTGGCCTGCCTCGGTGATGGTGAAGACCCGCTTGCCGTCGACGTCCTCGCCGCGGACCAGGCCGGCCTCTTCGAGCATCTGGAGCGTCGGGTAGACCGAGCCCGGGCTCGGCCGCCAGCGGCCGCCGGTGCGCTGCTCGAGGCGCTGGATCAGGTCGTAGCCGTGGCCGGGGCCGTCGGCGAGGGTGCTCAGCAGGGCGTAGCGGATGTCGCCGCGGCGCCGGCCCTTGGGGCCCGGCCCGCCGGGACCGAAGCGGCCTTCGTGCCCGCCGGGGCCGGGGCCACCGTGGCGACCGAAGCCGCGGCCAAAGCCGCGCCCGCGGGGGCCGCGTCGGCCGAAGCCCTGCGGCGGTTGGGGAGTTTCGTTGTCGAACATCTCAGTGATTCCTTTGGTTCTTTCGAGTGTGTCTGGGTCAGGCTCTCTGACCTGAACATCACGATATATCGCGATATGTGATGATGCAACAGAAAAGGCAAGAATCTCTGGACGGTGCGCTCGTCGTGCTCGGCGCGCCTGGTTGCGGGCGCGCCAGCTGGCCCACGGAAGGGTCACGCGCACGGGAACGTCCTGGGGAACGTCTTGCGCGCGGGCACCACGAACGGGACGTGCACCGCGGCGGCGCCAGCGCGGGACCGCTCGGTCGGCGGTTCAGGGCGCGGTACGGGCGAGGACGATCATCCGACGGGAGTCGGGCGACAGCGCCTCGCCGTCGCCGCGGAACGCCTCGGCCGTGGCGAACCCGGCGTCGAGCATCCACTGGCACAGCTCGGCTGCGGCGAACAGCCGCATGCTGTACGACGCCCGGCGGGTCCATCGGCCGCGGCGGATCGTCCGTACGGTGACCGCGCGGAATGTCGCCGGCTCGTACACCGTCTCGTCGCTCATCGTGCCCTCGGCGGTCGTGGCCTGGGTGACGTGTCGGTCGATCGGCAGCACGGCGTCGCGCTGCAGCAGCTCGACCAGCAGACGACCACCAGGCCGCAGGGCGCGGCAGGCGCCGGCGAGCACGGCCCGGTTGGCCGCGTCGTCGAAGTAGCCGAACGAGGAGAACCAGCAGACGACCGCGTCGAACTGTGCCGGCCAGGTGAGGTCGCGCATGTCGCCGTGGCGGTAGTCGACGACCACGCCGCGCGCCGCTGCGTCGGCCCTTGCCGCGTGGAGGAACGCGTCGCTCTCGTCGAGCCCGGTCACGCGGATGCCGCGCCCGGCAAGCCGGTTGGCGATTCGACCATGACCGCAGGCCAGGTCGAGCACCTCGTCGCCGGGTCGCAGGCCCAGCACCCGGGTCACGATCTCGGTGTCGGCGTCGCTGCGCGCATCGTCGAGGAAATCGGCGTAGAAGTGCAGGTAGTCGGCATCGAAGATCGCGCCGCGATCCCAGTCGTCGCTCACGCGCCGGCCGCCCGGTCACTCGCCGCGTCGGTGGGGCCCAGCGCGGCGCGCAGCGCGTCGAAGACCACGTCACCGCCGATCGCCCGGATCTCGTCGGCCAGCGTGTCGATCACCGGTTGCTCGGCGCAGTACGCCTCGGGCTCCTCGGTGCACATCCACGCCATTGTGCGTCCTTCGTCGCCCCAGTCGGCCCGCGACCAGCGGCGCACGGTGGCCGTCTCGGTGCCGTCGGCATGGTCGTCCCAGTCCACGCGTATCGGCAACTGCCAGCACACGCTCGGCTTCCAGTCGATCGGCGACTCGCCCGCGGCACGCGCCGCGAGGTGGAAGGCGCAGCCCGCCCCGCCAGCGAACCCCGGGCGGTTGAGGAAGATGCACGCTCCGTCGACGACCTTGGTGTTGATCCGCCGCGAGTCGGAGAACACGTCGTGCACGTCACGCGCGTCGCGGAACTGCCACAGTTCGGCCGGCAACGCCGACGCGGTGGCCGACACGGTCATCGCCTCCTCGGCATCGCCCATCTCGGCGCCGACCGAACAACAGCCCTGCTGCAGGTGCGCGGCCGGATGATCGAGGATGCCCTGGCAGCCGCGGCCCCAGATGCACGCCCAGTTCGAGCGCAGGAACCCCGGCTCGAAGCGCCAGGTCGTCGGGCCGTCGGCGATCTCGACGTAGGCGACCGAGCCGGGACGCTCGTCGTCGTCGTTCATCCCGCCATTCTGCCGGCACCGCAGCGCTGCCGATGGCGTGGGGCGGGCAGCCCTCTGGGAACATGACCTGATGACCGACGCCCTCCAACAGATCGACGCGGCGATCGACGCGCTGCTCGCCGAGTGCCCGCCCGACCAGAACGACGACGTGACCTTCCGCGGTCAGCGCTACGACCGGGGCCTGGCATGGGTGCACTTCCCGCTGGGCTTCGGCGGCCTCGGCCTGCCGCCGCAGCTGAACCGGCACATCGAGCAACGCATGGCCGCTGCCGGGGCACGCCCTACCGACTCGCGCACGTTCTTCATGGCCCTCGCCGGGCCGACGATCGTCACCCACGGCACCGACGAGCTCAAGCGCCGGTTCCTGCGGCCGATGTTCACCGGCGAGGAGCGCTGGTGCCAGCTGTTCAGCGAGCCGGGCGCCGGCAGCGACTTCGCCAGCCTCGCCGCCAAGGCCGAACGTGACGGCGACGAGTGGGTCGTCAACGGACAGAAGGTGTGGACCACGCTGGCGCACATCGCCGACTGGGGGATGCTGGTCACCCGCACGGACCCGTCGCTGCCAAAGCACAAGGGCATGACGTACTTCGCGCTCGACATGAAGGCTCCGGGCGTGGAGGTCCGCCCGTTGCGACAGATCACCGGCGAGGCCGAGTTCAACGAGGTGTACCTGACCGACGTCCGGATCCCCGACGCCAACCGGATCGGTGCGATCGGTGAAGGCTGGCGTGCCTCGCTGACCACGTTGATGAATGAGCGCACGTCGATCGGGGGCAGCGGCTCGGCCCAGCGCGTCCCCCGCGGCGGCATCGCCAACGAGGCGGTGCGCGTGTGGCACGAGCTGCCCGCGGACCGGCGGTCGGCGGTGGCCCGCGACGAGCTGATGCGCCTATGGGTCCGCGGAGAAGTCGGCAGGCTGACCAACGCCAGGGCCGGGGAGGCGATGGCGGTCGGCAACCCGGGTCCGGAAGGTTCGGTCGCCAAGCTGGCCTACGCCGAACTGAACAAGGACCTGTACTCGTTCGTCGTCGATCTGCTCGGTGCTGCCGGCCAGGTCGACTACGACTACACCTTCCGCCGGCCAGAGGTGCTCGACGTCTCGGCTGCCAGCTTCGGCCCGCGCTACGCGTTCCTGCGCGTGCGCGCCAACTCGATCGAGGGCGGGACGAGCGAGATCATGCGCAACATCCTCGGCGAGCAGGTGCTCGGCCTGCCCGGCGAGCCCCGCGTGGACAAGGACCGCCCGTGGTCCGAGGTGCCTCGCTGACCGGCGCCGGCCAACTGCGCCCGGCGCTGAGGCGTCGGCAAAGTTGAGAGGATGAGGGCGTGCACTTCGATCTGATCGTCATCGGGACGGGCTCGGGAAACTCGCTGATCGGTCCCGAGATGGACACTTGGAAGATCGCCATCGTCGAACGCGGCGTGTTCGGCGGGACCTGCCTGAACCGCGGCTGCATCCCGTCGAAGATGCTGATCTACACCGCCGACGTCGCCCAGTCGGCACGGCGCGGCACCAGGTTCGGCGTGGACACACGTGTCGGCGGCGTCGATTGGCCGGCGATCCGTGACCGCGTCTTCGGGCGCATCGACCCCATCGCCGAGGGCGGGCGCCAGTACCGCCACTCGCTGCCGAACGTCACCGTGTTCGAGGGCGACGGGCACTTCGTCGGCGAACGGGCGGTCGAGGTCGGCGGGCAGACGATCACCGCCGACCAGGTGGTGATCGCCACCGGCGCGCGGCCCCACATCCCGCGCATCCCCGGACTGGACCCGTCGTTGGGGGACGTCGTGCCGTACCTCACCAGCGACGACATCATGCGGATCGACGCGCTGCCCGAGCGCCTGATCGTGCTCGGCGGTGGTTTCATCGCCGCCGAACTGGGCCACGTGTTCGCCGCGCTCGGCAGCGCGGTGACGATCGTCAACCGCAGCGAACTGCTGCTGCGCGCCGAGGACCACGACATCGCGGCCCGCTACACCCAGGTCGCCGCCCACCAGTTCGACCTCGTCATGGGTGTCGAGCTGCGTTCGGTAGAGTCCGTCGACGGCGAGATCCGCGTCCACGTCACCAGGTGCGCGATCTCCGCCGACGATCCCGGAGAACCCGTCGTCGTGTCCGGCGACGCCCTCCTCGTCGCCACGGGGCGGATCCCGAACGGTGACCAGATCGACGCCGCCGCAGCCGGTGTGCAGCTCCATGCCCATGCCGTGCAGGTGGACCAGTACGGGCGGACCTCGGCGCCCGGCGTGTGGGCGCTCGGCGACGTCGACGGGCGGTACCAGCTCAAGCACATGGCCAACGGCGAGGCCAAGGTCGTGCGCCACAACCTGACCCACCCCGACGAGCTGCGCCCGTTCGATACCCGTCCGGCACCGCACGCGGTGTTCGGCGACCCGTCGATCGGTGCGGTCGGCCTGACCGGGCACCAGGCGCGCCAGCTGTACGGCGACGATGCGCTGGCCGTCGTCACCCACGACTACGCCGCCGCAGCGTTCGGGTGGGCACTCGAGGACCACGACGGGTTCGTCAAGCTGATCGGCCATCGGCCGACGCGCCTGCTCCTCGGAGCGCACATCATCGGCTACCACGCGCCGACCATCGTGCAGCTGTTGGTCCAGGGCATGCACCTCGGCAACACCGTCGACCAGCTGGCCACCGGGCAGATCTGGATCCACCCGGCGCTACCCGAGGTGGTCGAGCAGGCCCTGCTCAAGCTGGTCGACGCATTCGACAACCGCTGAGCGCCTGACGCCGACCTGGTCGAAGGTCACACGAACCTCTTACCAATCTCGGAGGCCCCTCTAAGTGCGAGCGACCAACCTGTTCGCCATTCCCCCTCCGCCTTCCCCGCAAGGAGACACTTCCAATGATCAAGAAGAAGAAGTTCGCCGTCCTCGGCCTGAGCGCCGGCCTCGTGGCCGGCAGCGCCGCGGCTGCGATCCTCGAGTCGACGGGAGCCAGCGCGCTCACCACGGCAACCACCCCAGGAACCACCGCTGCCGCCACCGCAGCGACGACTGCCGGCACCACCGCAGCGACGACCCCGGCGTCCGACGGCACCACGACGACCACCGCCACCAAGGTGACGACCCGCTTCGCTGACGAGGCAACGGCGCTTGCCGCCGAGCTCGCCCCGCTGGTGTCCGACGGAACCCTCACCCAGGATCAGGCCGACAAGGTCGTCGCCCGGCTGCAGGCGACCCGCCATCCGATCGTGTCCACGGTGGCCACCACGCTCGGCATCTCGATGGACGACGTGGCCAACGGCGTCCGGGGCGGCAAGTCGCTGGCCCAGCTGGCCACCGACAAGGGCAAGACCGCCCAGGATCTGATCGACGCGCTGACCGCCAACGCCAAGGCACGCCTCGACGCCAAGGTGGCCTCGCAGGACCTCACCCAGAAGCAGGCCGACGCGCGTCTGGCAGCGCTGACGACGCAGTACACCACCCTGGTCAACAGCACCCGGCCGAACGTCCTCGGCGGCCAGCGCGCCGGCGGCATCAACCGGCCCGGCGGCATGGGCGGCCAGGGCGGGATGAACGGCCCCGCGGGCAACAACCGCCGGGGCGGCATGGGCCAGCGCCAGAACCGCCAGGCGCCGACCACCAGCGCTTCCACCACGGCCTCGACGGGGACCTCGCAGCCCTGACCTGAGCCGTTCGCAACCCATCTCCCCCCAACCATCGACCGGCCCAGGTGTCCCCAGAACACCTGGGCCGGTTGACCGTTGCGGCGACCCACCCGAACGTTGCGGTGGGCGTCGCCAACCCGTTTCCGCAACAATTGGAGCTTCCATGTCCACCGTGCTGATCGCCGACGACGACCGGGCCATCCGCCAGTCGCTCGCCCGCGCCCTCGGGTTGAGCGGCTACGCGGTGCTGGAGGCGACCGACGGTGCCGGGGCGCTCGCCCAGATCGAGTCGAGCAAGCCCGACGTCGCTGTGCTCGACGTGATGATGCCGAACGTCGACGGCCTGACCGTGTGCCGGGTGCTGCGCGCCGAGAAGCAGCGACTGCCGATCCTGATGCTGACGGCGCGCACCGAGACCGCCGACCGGGTCGCCGGCCTCGACGCGGGTGCCGACGACTACCTCGCCAAGCCGTTCGAGCTGGACGAGCTGCTCGCCCGCCTGCGCGCCCTCCTGCGGCGCACGGCGCCGGAATCCGCCGACGAGCGCGAGGAGCTGCGCCTCGGCGACGTCCGCCTCGATCTGCAGGCCCGCCGGGTGTGGCGAGCGGACCGCGAGATCGAGCTGTCCAAGACCGAGTTCCAACTGCTCGAGTTGCTGCTGCGCAACCAGGGCATCGTCCTCGACCACTCCACGATCTACGACCGGATCTGGGGCTACGACTTCGGCCCGGACTCCAAGAACCTGGCCGTCTACATGTCGTACCTGCGGCGCAAGCTGGAGACCGACGGCGAGCGCAAGTTCCTGCACACCGTCCGCGGAGTCGGGTACATCGCCCGCCTCGAATGAGCCTCCGGCTGAAGATCATCCTCGCCTTGGCGTTGCTCGCCTCGGTGGCCACGACCGCACTCGGCACGGTCCTGTATCGCACCACGCGGGCGCAACTGTTGCGCAGCGTCGACCAGTCGCTGGTCGCCTCGCTCAGCCGGGTCCAGGACGACCTGCGCGACCGCGGCGCGCTGCCGGTTCGCCGCCCGCCGCTCGGCTTCGCCGTGGAGTGGCAGTTCGTCGGCAGTGACGGCACGGTGATCCGCAACTCCGGCCTCGACCTGCCGGTCTCCGAGCGCGATCTTCGCCTCGCCGCCGCGACCACGGGCGCACCGCAGGCGTTCCGCAACGCGCGGGTAGAGGGGGTCAGCGTGCGCATCCTCACCATCACCGCGCGGGTCGGCGGCACCACCGGCGCGCTGCAGGTGGCCCGCGACCTGACCGAGACGCAGAGCTCGCTCGGCCGCATCGCCCGGCGAACCCTGATCGCCGTGCTGATCGTCGCCGGGCTGGCGATCCTGCTCGGCTGGCTGCTCGGGCGGCACATCACCCGCCGCCTGGAACGCCTGACCGGCGCCGCCCAGCACGTCGCCAGCACCGGCGCGCTCGACCTGGACGTGCCGGTGGAGGGCCGTGACGAGGTCGCCGCGCGCCGTTAGGCGATGCGCAGCATGCGCGGCGCGCGGGCCGCCAGCCGCGCCCCGCAACACCAGCTCGTGCAGGACGCCGGTCACGAGCTGCGGACACCGCTGACCAGCCTGCGCACCAACGTGTCCGTGCTGCGGCGCTACGAGGGGCTGTCGAGCGACAGCCGCCAGCAGCTGCTCGACGACCTCGACTCGGAGAGCCGCGAGCTCACCGCCCTCGTCAACGAGCTGGTCGACCTGGCGACCGACCGCCGTGACGACGAGGTGCCCCAGACCGAGGTCCTGCGCACCGTTGCCGATCGTGTCGCCGAGCGGGCGCGGCGGCGCACCGGTCGCGAGATCGTCGTCGACGCCGACGATTCGACGGCGTCGATCCGGGTCCACGCGTTCGAGCGAGCCGTGCAGAACCTGGTCGACAACGCCGTCAAGTTCGCCCCGAACGGCCCGATCGAGATCAGCGTCCGCCGCGGCACGGTGGCCGTGCGCGATCACGGGCCCGGTCTGGAAGCGGGCGACGAGGACAAGATCTTCGAGCGCTTCTATCGCGCCGTCGCGTCGCGCAGCCTGCCCGGGTCCGGGCTCGGGCTGTCCATCGTGCGCAGCGTCGCCGACTCGCACGGCGGCACGGTGTCCGCCGCCAACGCGGCCGGCGGGGGTGCGCTGATCGGCATCCAGCTGCCGGTCGAACCGGCGCCACTGCCACCCCCAACGGGTGCCGCCCTCGGCCGATAGCTCCGTCGGCCCCTGGCGGACGACCATCACCGGCCCGGCCGAGGGCGTCACGGATCGCCGGCCGAGGCGGTAGACATCCCTTCCACCACAACTCGGGACGTCACCGTCACCACGTCAAGGAGCACGCCCATGTCCGTTCGCATTGCCCTGCTCGGTGCCGGGCGCATCGGCAAGGTCCACGCCGCGGCGATCGCTGCCACACCGGGCGCCGAGCTCGTCGCCGTCGCCGACGCGATCGACGCCGCGGCGCGTTCGCTCGGCGCGTCGTCGGGCGCACGGGTCGGCGCCGTGGAGGACATCCTCGGTGCCGCCGACGTGGACGCGGTGTTCATCACCTCGCCCACCGACACGCATGCCGACCTGATCGAGGCGGCGGCCGACGCCGGCAAGGCAGTGTTCTGCGAGAAGCCGATCGACCTGTCCGCGGCGCGCGTCCGCCAGTGCCTGGCCACGGTCCGGCGTACCGGCGCGACGCTGATGGTCGGCTTCAACCGCCGCTTCGACCCGCACTTCCGCGCCGTCCGCAAGCAGATCGACGACGGGGTGATCGGTGACGTCGAGT
>CAZMHG010000039.1:0-6216 GCA_964565975.1 uncultured Ilumatobacteraceae bacterium
CCGTGCGCGCGCCCGTGGGGCCCGGCGTGCTGGCGGGCGCGGTCCGCCGACGATCGGCCTTCGCGTCCACGGTCGCATCCGTGGATCGGGTCATGTTCGTGTTCATGCTCATGATCGCCTCGGTCTTCGTCTCGGTGTCGGTGTCGGTGTCGATCTAGCTCTTCATCCAGCGCAGCACGGCGAGGACGCGGCGGTGGTCGTCGTCGGCCGGCGCCAGGCCGAGCTTGGCGAAGATGTTCCCGACGTGCTTTTCGACCGCCTTGTCGCTGACGACGAGGTGCCGGGCGATCGCCGGATTGGTCCGCCCCTCGGCCATCAGCTCGAGCACCTCGCGCTCGCGTGGGGTCAGGTCGTCGAGCGGATCGCGCTGGCGGGCGCGGGCCAGGAGCTGGACGACGACCTCGGGATCCAGGGCCGTCCCGCCGGCGGCGATGCGCCGGGCCGCGCCGACGAACTCGGCGACGTCGGCGATGCGGTCCTTGAGCAGGTAGCCGAGCCGCCCCGCGTCGCTGGCCAGCAGTTCGGTCGCGTAGCGCTCCTCGACGTACTGCGAGAGCACGAGGATCCCGATCTCGGGCCAGGTCTGGCGAATCCGGATCGCCGCCTGCAAGCCGTCGTCGGTGTGCGTCGGCGGCATCCGCACGTCGACGACGACGAGGTCGGGCCGGTGCCGCTCGACGACCGTCAGCAACTCGTCCGCGTCACCGACGGTGGCGACGACATCCTCGCCCACGTCGATGAGGATCCGGGTCAGCCCGGCACGCAACAGCACGCTGTCCTCGGCGATCACGACCCGCACGGCAGCTCCGCGCTGACGGTGGTCGGGCCCCCCGGTGGGCTGAGCACCACGAGGTTGCCGTGCAGTGCCGTGACGCGGTCCTTCAACCCGCGCAGCCCGGTGCCGGCTGACGGATCGGCCCCGCCCACGCCGTCGTCGCGGACTTCGATCACCAGCCAGCCGCCGGACCGGGCGATGTGCACGGCGGCACGTGTCGCCCCGGCGTGGCGGGCGACGTTGGTCAGCGCCTCGGAGACGACGAAGTACGCGGCGCTGTCGACCTCGGCCGGGAGCGGCGCGCTGCTCGCGTCGCCCATCTCGACTCGAAGGTCGACGGGAACGGGGCATCGAGCGACGATCGCCGAGAGCGCCGCGTCCAGGCCGCGGTCGGTGAGGATCACCGGGTTGATGCCGCGCACCAGGTCGCGCAGCTCCCGTAGCGCGCCTTTGGCATCCTCGTGCGCGGCGACCACCAGCTCACGTGCTCCTGCCGGGTCGCTGTCCATCCGCTCACGGGCCGATCCCAGCCCCGCTGCCAGCGCGACCAGCCGCTGCTGGGCGCCGTCGTGCAGGTCGCGCTCGATCCGGCGACGCTCTGCCTCGGCCGAGTCCACCGCCGCGGCACGCACGCTCTCGGCGCGAACGACGCGGTCGGCCAGGTCGGCGACCGCGGGACCGAGCCGGTTGCGGGCCATCGCCGCCAACCCGCGTGCTGCGCCGACGGTGGCCCACGGGGCGATCAGCAGCAGACCCAGTGCGCCGATGCCGGGGGCGAACCACAGCTTCCCGCCGACGAGGTCGAACAGGTGGAAGTGCGCCGTGCGGTCCGGGAACGTCCGTGCGGTGATCGGCAGGGCCAGCAGTGCCAGTGACCCGGCCCACAGCGCGAGGACGATCGACCCCAGGATCGTTGCCGGGAAGATCAGCATCGCGGCGTAGCCGGCCTCCCGCCAGCGAGCGGAGCTGCCGAGCGTCGACCTGACCCAGGCGAACCGTCCGGCCAGTTGCACGGTGGGCGTGGTGGCGATCGGCCGGCCGTCGAACGCCTCGGTCCGTCGCCGCTCGACGTCGGCGAAGTGGCGGACGGCCACCAGGGCCGCCGCCGCCAGCGGGAAGCCGACGAGCGCGAGCGGGATCAGCGAGGCGCCGACGGACAGGCCGGTGACGACGAGCGTGAAGCCGATCGCGCTCATCGGCACGGCGAGCACGACGTATGCCAGCGCGCGCACGAGGCTGGCCGGTTGCCGCCACGGGCGAAGCAGGAGCGCCATCCCGTCACCCACGCTGCTCATTGTGCCAGCGGGCCGCAGCGAGCCCGGCGGCCCCGGCGTTGTGCGTGGGATGCAGCGCCCGGTCGTGGGTGAGGCCGCGCATCGGGCGGAGCGGCCGCGGGCGCAACGGCGCGCCGAGCGCGGCGACTGCGCCGAGACCCACGAGGAACGCGGGCGCCAGGGTGCGCCCGGGGTTGGCGATGGCGGTGGTGAGCAGCCAGGTGAACATCGCTTCGACGGTACGCGCACGCGGCCGCGGCGACGATGGGGCAATCTGGTGTCTTCGCGGTAGGGCGCACCCCACCCCGTGCCGGCGACCGACAGGACACGAGATGAGCACGGACACCAGATGAGCACGGACACGACGAGGACCGCCGGAGACGACCTGGCGCCGCCCGAGGTCGGCGAGGTCGGCGATGTGCTGTCGAGGTTGGCGGAGAACGGCTACGCGGTGATCCACCGCGTGCTCGACCCGGCGACGCTGAAGGACCTGCAGTGGCGGTTGCAACGCCTGCTCGACGCCGAGCGCGCCGCACTCGACGACGCCGATGCGGCGACGGCGGAGACCGATGTCGCCGACGACAGCGGGTGGTACGGCGGGGTCTTCGGCGTGGATCAGGCCGATCGCCGCCGCCTTGCGGCCCGGCAGCGCCGCCAGCGCGAGGCCGAGTTCGACACCCCCTGGCCGGTTCCCGAAGAGCAGGCGTGCATCAGCTTCGTGCACATCCCGACCTTCTTCGACGGCGGTCGTTCGCAGCGGATCTTCAACCTGCTCAACAAGGACCCGGCGTTCGCCGTCCTGGCCGAGCATCCGCTCGTGCTCGGTGTCACGGACGCACTGCTCGGGCGCGACGCGGTGATGCTCGATGCCAGCGTCAACGCCGTCGGAGCGCACACGTCGAACGGCGGATGGCACGTCGATTCGCCGCTGACGCAGGTGCCCGAACCGCTGCCGGACCTGACCCTCAGCCTGCAGACGGTGTGGATGCTGGACGACTTCGAGGTCAGCAACGGAGCGACGCACGTCGTCGCCGGCAGCCATCGCTCGCTGCGCAAACCGCCACGCGGCGACGCAGCGCTCGACGGCGAGGTCGTCCTCGAGGGCCCGGCTGGATCGCTGGCGATCTGGTACTCGCAGACCTGGCATCGCCACGCGGCGAACCAGACCGACGGCGTGCGCCGAGGCGTGATCATGCAGTACGGCCGGTGCTGGGTGAAGCCGTTCGTCGACCAGCGTTCGCCGTTGAGCGCCGAGGACGCCGCACGATTCTCGCCCCGGCTGCGGTACATGATGGGCTGCAACGCGAATGCTCCCGTGCGCGGCTGAGCCCGATCAGGCCGACGCGCGGCACACATCCATCACGACACGAACGGACGGCCCGAGATGATCGAACGAACGCTGGGAAGCTCCGGACTGCACGTCTCGGCCGTCGGGCTGGGGTGCATGACCATGACCGGCGGCTACAGCGGGACGCCCGATCGCAACGAGATGATCTCCCTGCTCCGCCGGGCAGTCGAACTGGGGGTGACGCTCTTCGACACTGCCGAGGTCTACGGCCCGTTCGTCAACGAGGAGCTGGTCGGCGAAGCGCTCGCGCCCGTACGCGACCAGGTCGTGATCGCCACCAAGTTCGGCTTCGCCATCGGCGGCGCGGGGGAGAACGCCGGTGGCAACAGCCGGAACACGTCCAGCCGGGCGAACAGCACACCGGACCACATCCGCGAGGTCGTCGACGCCTCGCTCGGCCGGCTGCGCACCGACGTGATCGACCTGCTCTACCAGCACCGTGTCGATCCCGACGTGCCGATCGAGGACGTCGCCGGCACCGTGAAGGAACTCATCGCCGCCGGCAAGGTCCGCCACTTCGGCATGTCCGAGGCCGCCGCGGCGACGATCCGTCGCGCCCACCTGGTGCAGCCCGTCACGGCCGTGCAGAGCGAGTACTCGCTGTGGTGGCGCGAGCCGGAGGACACGGTCCTGCCTACGTGTGCGGAGTTGGGCATCGGATTCGTGCCGTTCAGCCCGCTCGGCCGCGGATTCCTCACCGGCGCGCTCTCGGCCGACACGGCGTTCCAGGACGGCAACGACATGCGTTCGACGATCCCGCGCTTCTCGCCCGAGGCTCGTCGCCACAACCAGCGGGTGGTCGACGTCATCGCCGAGGTCGCCGCGCGGTACCAGGCCACCACCGGCCAGGTGGCGTTGGCGTGGCTGCTGGCGCAACATCCATGGATCGTCCCGATCCCGGGCACCACCAAGGAGCACCGCCTGATCGAGAACATCGGTGCTACCGACGTGTCGTTGCGTCCCGACGACCTGCAGCTGCTCGCCGATGCCGTCGCCGCTGTCCACGTGCAGGGCGAGCGCTACGGCGAGTCGGCGCAGCGCATGGTCGGCCTGTAGCGACAGCTATCGGCCCCGCGTGGCAGGGGGCAGGGGCAGCGAGCTGACACGCTTCACCGCCTTCATCGCCAGTTGCGAGGTCAGTGTCTGCACGTGTGGGAGCCGGGCGAGATGGTCGAAGTAGAGCTGCTCGAACGTGTCCGGGTCCCGGGTCACGATCCGCAACAGGTAGTCCGGCTGGCCCATCATGCGGAGGACCTCGACCACTTCCCGGATCGGCTGCACGGCATCCTCGAACGCGGCCATCATCGGCCGGGTGACCTCCTTCAGGGTGACCCAGACCAACGGCTCGTAGCTGCACCCGATCGCGGCTCGGTCGACCAGCGCCGTGTAGCCGGTGATCACGCCGTCGTGCTCCAGTTGGCGGACGCGCCGCAGACACGGGGACGGGCTGAGCCCGACGCGCTCGGCGAGTTGGTTGTTGGGCAACCGCCCCTCACGCTGGAGTTGGTCGACAATTGCGAGATCGATGTCATCCACGAACGATCATGCTAGGCACGGCGCGAAAGTAGGGGCGCCGTCGCCAGCATGCGCTCGCGAAACCTGTGAAGATGCCAGCCATGCACGCGCCGCACCACGCCGTCCGGCCGGCGTCACCGATGGGACCGACCGAAGCGCCGACCGGACCGCCGACCGGACCGCCGACCGAGCTGCGGACCGCGCGGCTGGTCCTGCGCCAGTGGCGCTCCGGCGATCTCGACGCGCTCGCCGGGATCGACGGCGACCCCGAGGTGATGCGCTACATCGGCGACGGCTCGGTGCGCACGCGGGCCCAGACCGAGACGGCACTGCAGAACATCCAGCGCCAATGGGACGAGCACGGGTTCGGGCTGCTCGCCGCCGAGCATCTCGCCACCGGTGAGCTGATCGGGTGGATCGGTCTGGCCGTTCCCAACTTCCTGCCCGACGTCCTTCCAGCTGTGGAGGTCGGCTGGCGCCTGGCGCGCCGCTGGTGGGGGCAGGGGCTGGCGACCGAAGGTGCTCGCGCGGTGATCGCCGACGGATTCGAACGCGTCGGCCTCGACGAGATCATCAGCATCCGCCAACCGGACAACGTCGCCTCCGGCCGACTGATGGACAAGCTCGGGCTGCGGTTCGCCCGCCACGCCGTGATCCCTGGGCGTGGCGCCGACGTCGTCGTCACGGCGCTGCGGCGCGACGACTGGCGAGCGGCGCGCGACGCGCACGAGGTCTAGGTGAGCGTGGCGACGCGCACACGGATCGTGTACCCGCTCCTGCGGCTGGGGGACCTCAGCCGCGATCAGTTCCAGGAGTACTGGTTCGCCACGCACGGCCCGCTGGTCGCGGAGCACGCCGGGACGTTGGGGATCGTCGGCTACCAGCAGGTCCACACCCGCCAGGAGGCACGGGCGACATCGGTGCCGTGCTTCGACGGGGTTGCCGAGCTCTGGCTCGACCCCGCCCGCCGATCGGCCGACCGCGCAGCGGTCGCTGCCGCGCACGACGCGATCCTGGCCGACGAACGCGCCTTCATCGACCATGCGGCGTCGCCGATCTGGTTCGCCGAAGAGGACGTCCGGTTGGAGGGCTCGACCGACGGTCCGAGGATGACCGCGATGCTGCGGCGCAACCCGGCGATCAGCCGCGAGCAGTTCCGGCGCCACTGGCACGACCTGCATGGCCCGTGGGCGATGCGCCATCCCGAGGTCTTCGGGTTCCGTCACTACGTCCAACTCCACGCGCCGGCGGATGCCGACGACAACCCGTTGGCCGCGGCCCGGTCGTCGCCGCCGGCGTTCGAC
>CAZMHG010000039.1:6226-12575 GCA_964565975.1 uncultured Ilumatobacteraceae bacterium
TGAGGTGCGCGTCATCGTCGCCAGCTGACATCGTCGCGGCGACGATCGCTGACGTTCAGCCCGAACCTTCCAGGCGCACGCCCGGTGTGATCACCACGCGGTCGTTCGGGCGTAGCCGCAGTGCCGTCAGCGTGGCCACGAAGGCCGTTCCGGCGGCGATCAGCAGGCTGACGCGCATCCCGTGCAGGAAGCTGCCGCCGGACAGGAACGCTCCGAACACGGCGACGGCCAGCGCTCCGCCGACCTGACGACTGGTGTTGAACACGCCGCTCGCCGTCCCCGCCTGTGCGTCGGGAACGCTGTTCAACAGCAGGGCCGTCATCGGCGACATGGTCAGCGGGCCGGCGAGGCCGACGGGCACCATCAGCAGCCCTAACTCGACGACGCCGGTGTCCGGTGGGGCCAGCGTGAGCACCACGAGACCACCAGCCAGCACGGCCATCCCGATCGCGATCACGTTGCGGGTGCCGTACCGCCGGGCGAGGTGCGCGCTGAACGGCGTGAGCAGCGCGCCGACGACCATCGGCAGGAACACCAGACCGGTCCGGAACGGTGACAGGCCGCGGAGCTGCTGGAGGTACAGGCTCATCACGAACGGCAGGCCGTAGTAGCCGACGACGAAGGCGAACCCGACAGCAGCGGCGACGCGCACCGTGCTGGTGCGCAGCAGCGCCGGCGGGACCATCGGATGGGCGACGTGATGTTCGCCGACGGCGAAGACGACGAGGGCGATCGCCGCGAGGGACAAGGCGACGAGCACCGTGGGCGCAGCCAGCCCGGCGTCGCCCGCCTCGATCGTCCCGAAGGTCAGCCCGCCCATCGCCAGGACCCCGCTGCACTGACCGACCCAGTCGAACGGTCGCCAGCGCCGCGGTGATGCGGGCACCCGCGTCAGGGCGACGAGCGCTGCCGCGCCGATGGGGACGTTGATGAAGAAGATCAGCCGCCACGAAGCGAGGCTGAGCAGGCCACCGAGCACCGGTCCCGACGTGGAGGCCATCGAGCCGCCGGTGGCCCACATCGCGATCGCCCACGACTTGCGGCCGGCGTCCGGGTACGCCTGGCCGATCAGGGCCATCGACGCCGGCATCAGCATCGCCGCCGCGGCACCCTGCACGAACCGGGCCAGCACCAGCGCACCCATCGACGGGGCCAGCCCGCAGGCGATCGACGCAACGACGAACAACCCGAGCCCCCAACCGAACGACCGGCGGGCGCCGACCCGATCCGCGAGCGCGCCCGAGGTCAACAGCAGCCCGGCGAACATCAGCGTGTACCCGTCGACCACCCACTGCAGGCCGCTGATGCCTCCGCCGAGGTCCCTACGCATCGACGGCAGGGCGACGTTGACGACGACGGCGTCGAACGTCACCACGAAGAAGCCGAGGAGTGCGGCCAGCAGGGCCCACGACGGGCGAGTGTCCCGCGACGGCGACGGTGCGTCGGGCGCTGCGCCGCGGGCCGGATTCACCCGGCCATCGTGGCGCCTTCTCGCACCGATCAGACCGTTCGAGCACCGGGCGGGCGAGCGGGTGGCGGCAGCGTGCGCGGGTTGCCTCAACCGGCGTGGCCGCGAGCGGGGCCGGCGACACCCGATGGTGACCTCGCCTGGCGCCGGCCGCGCCGGGCGTCGGCTGCGGTGATCACCAACAGCACGGCGGCGCAGACGCCGAGTTGCCCACGGGGATCGAGCGCGCCGACGATCGGGACGAGGGCGACGAGCACGGCCGCGCCGATCGTGCGCACGGGCTCGTGCTCGTGGTTCGAGCGGAGGCGAAACAGCACGGTCCCGGCAAGGTAGGCGGCGACGCCGCAGTACAGCGCGGCCCGCGCTGCGGCGCCGTGGGCATCGTGGCCGCCCCCGTCGGCGTGGCCGGATCCGGCGCCGATCAGCCGCGCCACGCCGGTCGCGGCGAACACCACGCCACCGACGATCGTCAGGTGGATGTAGGTGTACGAGTCGCGCGCCAGCCGGACGCGGGTCCGCGGATCGGCCGCCCGGAGCGCCGCTTCCGTGCGCTCGGCGGTCCGGTCGAAGTACAGCCACCACAAGCAGATCGCGATCGCCAGTCCGCACAGCAATGCGGCGAGGTCCCGCCAACCGATGTCGGCGACCGATGTCGCCGCTCCGGTGGCGACGATCGACTCGCCGATGGCGATCAGCACGATCAACCCGAACCGTTCGGCGAAGTGGCTCGCGCTGTACACCCGCCACCGCGTCGAACCGATCACGTACACGCCGACCTGGTCGGCGGCGACCGCCGCCAGCCACCACCACTTCTGGGCCGGCGGTCCAGCGGCGACACCGATGCCGAGCAGCCCGAGCAGCACGGCGCACACCGCGGCCATCGCCAGGACCACGCTGCGCAGCGCGCGGTCATCGCCGGCCGCCACCAGGTAGACGCCGATGTGCGTGAGCCGCACCACGGCATACGCGACGACGAGCACCACCGCGGCACTGCCCTCGGCGTCGAAGGAGTGCGGGATGCTGACGGCGACGAAGAACATGCCGGCCATCGCCACGATCAGCCCGATGCGGACAACGCCGCCGTCGGCTCTCGCCTGGTTGCCCAACCAGGTGTACGCGCACCAGCCGAACCAGACGACCAGGAGCGTGATCACCGCCTCAACGACGGTCGTGCCCGTGAGGTCGTTGTGTTCCATCAGGCCGGTCACCTGGGTGATGGCGAACACGAACACCAGGTCGAACAGCAGCTCGAGCGATGTCGCCCGATGCTCGTCGTCGGTCGCGCCCAGACCGGCGCGCAGTGCGGCGAGGACGCCACGCGGGCGTCCGTGGTGGGTGTCCATCGCCTCAGTGTGCCGACTGCGTCGCGTGGCGCCGCGCCGACGCCCGCCGGGTCGCGATGTGGCCGCGGTGTCAGCCGGACGCGCCGGCGCCGAGCGCGGCGCGCCAGTGCTGGTCGTCGCCGTGCAGGCCGGTCGTCGTGCCGACGAACTCGGCCAGCGTCTGGGCGAAGCGGACGGGCTCGTCGGCGTGGGGGAAGTGCCCCGACCGCTCGAAGATCACCAGCCGGCACGACGGGATCGCCTCGGCCGCGGCGACGGCGTGGTCGACGGGGATGATCAGGTCTCGCCGTCCCCACACGATCAGGATCGGGCGCCGGGCCGCGAGGTACAGCCGGTCGTGTGCGCTGACGGCCTGCCCCTTGACGTCGATCACGGATCGCAGGGTGCGCAGGAAGGCCGGCCGGTTCTCGGCGTCGGTGAGCGAGACGAAGCTCCGCCACTCCTGTTCGAACACCCGTGGCCGGATGCCGATCCGGCGCAGCTGGCGACCGAACGCATCGCCGACGTCACGCGCGACGGGGGAGAACAGCACCGGCATCAGGTACTCGATGCCCGGCAGGGCCATCGCCCGCAGCATCCACGAGACCTCGGATCCAAGCCCGCCGCTGGACTCGAGGACCAAGCGCTCGCACCGCTCGGGGTGCTGATACGCCAACTGCATCGCCACGCCGCCACCCAGAGAGTGCCCGACGATCGTCGCCCGCTCGATGTCGAGCGCAACCATCAGGTCGCGCAGCAACGATGCGTGGCCCCCGAGCGAGTAGTCCTGGCGGGGCTTGTCCGATCGGCCGTGGCCCAGCAGATCCGGGGCGACGACCGTGACGTCGTCGCCCAATGCTGCGATGACGTCGCGCCACGTCTCGGCGCTGCCCGCCAAGCCGTGCACCAACAGGATCACCGGGCGGCCGGACCCGAGCGGCGCGCCGCCGACGTCGTACGCGATCGCGTGCCCGTGGAGCCGGATCAGGGACGGGGTGACGTCCGTCATGAACTGGATGTTACCACTGGGTAACCGTTCGCGGCGGTGTGCGCGGGGTGGGCTCACGACGCGCAGCGGATGCACAGCCGGGTGGTCGGCAGCGCCGCCATCCGCTCGGCGCCGATCGGCTCGCCACACACCGCGCAGGTCGGCCACTCGCCTGATCGCAGTCGGACGGCGACGCTGGTGAGCGCGTCGATGTCGACCGCTGCCTGGCGCAACAGCGCCGTTGCCTGGGCCCGCTCGTAGGCGATCGTTGCGCCCTCGGGGTCGTGCTCGTCGTCGGTCGAGGTCAG
Source organism: uncultured Ilumatobacteraceae bacterium (assembly GCA_964565975.1). Lineage (GTDB taxonomy): Bacteria > Actinomycetota > Acidimicrobiia > Acidimicrobiales > Ilumatobacteraceae > JAKOUY01. Next base: position 10,313 of record CAZMHG010000039.1, read on the forward strand.
TTCGGCGCCTTCGACGATGGCCGCCACCGTGCGCTCCAGCGACTCGCGTTGGGCCCGGCTGCGGGCGAGCTCGGCGTCGACGATCGCCAGCAGCGCATTGATCTGGTCACCTCGCATGCCCCGATGTTGGCGCTCCCGCCGAGACGTGGCAAGCGCCGGGCACCGACCGGGTTACGAGGGCAGCAGGTGGGTCCCGGCGAGGGCGACGCCGGCGACCAGGAACCACGAGACGAGGCCGAGCACCAGCGGCCGTCCCCCGACGCGTCGCAGCCGGGCGACGTGCACCGCACAGCCGAGGCCGAACAACGCGGCGGCAAGCAGGATGGTCTGCAGCTGCTTGATCGCGTCCAATCCTGCGTGCGGCACGATCCCGGTGGTGCGCACGACGATCGCGGCGAGGAACCCGACCACGAACAGCGGCACGGCCGGCGGGCGACGGACCGCAGCGCTCGTGCTGTTGGTCGCGGCGACGCGGCCGCCCTCGCGGCGCCGTCGGGCGATGCTCACCCCGGCCACGAGCGGGGCGAGAAGCATCACCCTGGTCAGCTTGACGACCACCGCGGCCGTGACCGCCCCGTTGCCTCCGGGTGTGGCCGCGGCGACGACCTGGCCGATGTCGTGCACGCTGGCACCGACCCAGTTGCCGTAAGCCACGCCGTGCAGGCCGACCAGGCTGCCGACTGCGGGAAGGACGACGATCGCCAGGCTGCCGCACAGGGTGACCAGCGCGACCGAGAAGGCGACCTCTTCCTCGTCGGCGCCGGCGACGTGCTCCATCGCCGCGATCGCCGACGCCCCGCAGATCGAGAATCCGGTGGCGACGAGCAGCGACATGCCGTCGGACAGCCCCAGGCGGCGCCCGGCCCACCGCGTTCCGAAGAACGTGGCCGCCACCGTGACGGCGACGATGCCCAGGCCGGTCGCGCCAAGGGCACGCAGTTGCGTCAGCGACAGCTGGAACCCGAGCAGCACCACGCCGACACGCAGCAGCCGTCTGGCGGCGAGTTGGACGCCGGGACGCACCGCCGCGCTGACGCCGATCGTGTTGGCGTAGATCGCTCCGAGCGCGACGGCGACGGTCAGCGACGACACAGCGTCGAAGCGGGTGTGCACGAGCGTCGCCACCACGACCGCAGCGGCGGTGACCACCAGCCCGGGCAAGGAGCTGTGCGCCGGCACCGATCTGGCCGCGGCGACGGCGGGGCGGGTCGCGATGCGGGTCACCTACCCAGGGTGTGCCGCCGGGCGCCCGGCGGCTAGCGGCCAACCTCCGATGTGGTTCTAATCTTTGCTGATGGCTGTGGTGGACGGCTTGGACGATCTCGACGCGCTGGACCTGTTCGTCAGCGCTGTCGAGCTTGGCTCGATCTCACAGGCCGCGGGTCGCCATCAACTCAGCCAACCGGCGGTGTCGATGCGCCTGTCGCGCCTGGAGCGTCGCCTTGGGCTGGCGCTGCTGCACCGCTCGCCGGCGGGCATCACGCCGACCGAGCAGGGTGCCGCGGTCGTCGAGTGGGCCCGTGAGCTGCTCGACCATGCGGCGCGCATCGGTGCCGCGGTGGGCGCACTCCGCCGGATCGGCCACGGCGACGGCGACGTGCACCTCACCATCGCCGCCAGCCTCACCATCGCCGAGCAGCTCGTGCCGCGGTGGCTGACCAACGCCCGGCGGACCGCGCCGCAGACGCACGTCGCCGTCACCGTGGCCAACTCCACCCACGTCGTCGAGCTCGTCCGTCACGGCACGGTGGCGCTCGGGTTCGTCGAGAGCGACGAGACGCTGCGCGGCCTGCGCAGCCGTGTCGTCGACCACGACGAGCTCGTCGTCGTCGTGGCGCCCGGCCACCCGTGGACCCGCCGGCGTCAACCGCTCGAACCCCATCACCTGGCCGGTACGCCGATGGTCTTGCGTGAGCCGGGGTCGGGAACGCGCCGCACGTTCGAGCACGCGCTCGCCAGGACCGGGCACCGTCCCGCCCCGGCCGTGCTGGAGCTGACGTCCACGGCAGCGATCCGCAACGCCGTCGCCACGGGTCTCGGCCCGACGGTGATCAGCAGGCTGGCCGTCAGCGACGACGTCGCCGCCCGGCGGTTGGCGCTGGTCCCGACGACGGGCATCGACCTGCGCCGCTCCCTGCGCGCCGCGTGGCGCGGTCCCACCCCGGCGATCCTCGACATCCTGATCGCCCCGGCGACGCGCAGCGACCTGGCGACCTGACCGCGCCCGTCAGGTGTGCGCGTCGTGCACGAGGATCGCGATCTG
>CAZMHG010000040.1:0-12509 GCA_964565975.1 uncultured Ilumatobacteraceae bacterium
CGGGTGCGGAAGATGAAGTTGCCCGGGGTGATCTCGTTGCGGAAGCTCTTGCCGACCTGGGCGATGCCGAACGGCGGCTTGCGTCGGATCGAGTTGAGCACGTTGCTGAAGTTGACGAACATGCCCTGGGCCGTCTCGGGCCGGAGGTAGGCGACTGCGCCGGCGTCCTCGACGGGGCCGGCGTGGGTCTTGAACATCAGGTTGAACTGACGTGGTTCGGTGAAGCTGTGCTTGGCACCGCAGTTCGGGCACGTGGTCGGGTCGTCGAGCTTGTCGAGCCGGAAGCGCTGCTTGCAGTTGGTGCAGTCGACGAGCGGGTCGGAGAAGTTCTCGAGGTGCCCGCTGGCCTGCCAGATCTGCGGCGGGCCGAGCACCGCGGCGTCGATCAGCACGACGTCGTCGCGGCGCTGGACCATCTCGCGCACCCACGCCTCGCGGATGTTGCGCAGGAGCAGCGCGCCGAGCGGGCCGTAGTCGTACGTCGAACGGAATCCGCCGTAGATCTCGGCCGACGGGTACACGAACCCGCGACGCTTGCAGAGGTTGACGACTTGGTCGAGGTCGGTGGCAGGCATAGCCCTGCCAGGCTAGGACCGGCCGCGGGCGGTGGGCGTTTGCAGTGCGTGGCTGCGAGACTGACGGGCCGAAGGAGAGATGTTGTGACCACTACCCCCACCCGCCGACCCTGGATTCTGCTCGGCGCGTCCGTGCTCGCCCTGGTGGCTGCCGGCTGCTCGAGCGACTCGCAGACCCTGCGGCCGGCCAACCAGACCCTGCCGACGTTCGAGACCCCGACGGTTCCCCCGGTGCCCACCGTGGCCATCCCGATCGACACCGTCGACGTCCCGACGCTGCCGTCGGTGACCGAACCGCCGATCCCGGTCGTCAAGCCGACGAAGGCGACGCCGAAGCCGACCTCGACCACCAAGCACAAGGCGACGACCACGTCGAAGAAGCCCACGGCCACGACGAAGAAGCCGACGGTGACCACCAAGAAGCCGACCGTCACGACCAAGAAGCCCACGGTGACCACCAAGAAGCCGACCGTCACGACGAAGAAGCCGACGGCCACGACGGTCCACCCCAAGCCGACCGAGAACCCCAACCAGCCGACCACCACGGTGAAGGCCAAGCCGGTGACGACCACGACCGAGGCCACCCCGCCCGAGCCGGTCGAGGCGGTCGGCTCCGGCAACGGCATCGGCAACCTGACGTTCGGCTCCGCCGCGGTCGCCGGCCGTGCCCGGTTGGACCTGACGTTCGGCACGCCGAAGGACACCGCGCTGAGGTTCCCGAAGAAGAAGGGCGACCTGTACCTGTCCAGCGACGGCGCGCTGTCGTTCGCCCACCCGTACGCCCTGCGCGTGTGCTACGGCAACGGCCTGTGCGCCTACTTCGGCGGTGCGTCCGCCGACCCGGCGACCATGACGTTGGTCGGGTGGGCGCAGACCAACCCGACGTCCGGTTCGCCGGTCACCGCCTCGGGCGGTATCGGTGTGGGGAGCACGCAGGAGCTGTTCTCCTCGCTGCCCGTCACGCCGGGCGCGTGCCCGAACCTGGCCGCGGCCACCACCGACGACGGCGTCACCCTGCTCCTGAAGGCGTCCAAGGGAACGTTCTCCGACACCCGTGACACCCAGGTGACGACCGCGCCGACCAGCCCGGCGACTGCCGCACCGACGACCCCCGCCGCCGGCCCGCCCGACCCGAAGGACGTGGTCGTGATCGAGATGCGCTCGGGCCACGTCGTGCGGGCGACCGCAGCGCCCACCTGCTGAGCGCAAGCGCGACCGACCTGACAGACTCCGTGCGGGTCCTGGGGGACCCGCACGGAGGAGGAACATTCGAGATGCGTGCGACTCATCGCCGGATCGCGGTTGTGGCGGCAATGGTGGCGCTCGGACTGGCGTCGTGTTCGAGTGATTCGAGCACCCTGCGACCGCCGCCGAACACGCTCCCGCCGTTCGACACGACCCCGATCGCGACGGCCCCACCCCCGAGCACACCCGCCACGCAGCTGCCGACGCTGCCGTCGGTCACCGAACCACCGATCGGTCCCGGCGGCGTGGTCACCCCCGACACCGAGCCACCGCCGGCCGAGACGTTGCCGACCGTCCCCGTGACGGAGCCGCCGACGACCCCGCCGACCGAGGTCACCCCACCGACCGAGGTCACCCCGCCAACGGAAGTGACCCCGCCAACGGAGGTCACCCCGCCGACCGAGGTCACCCCGCCGACTGTTGCGCCGACGACGCCACCCACGGTGCCGACCGTGCCCACACTGCCCACCGTGCCGCCGACCGCGGTGCCGCCGACCGCCGCACCGACGACACCGCCCACCGCTGCGCCGACCGTGCCGCCGACAGCCCCTCCGACCACGCCTCCGACGGCCGCCCCGACGATCCCGACCGTGGCGCCGACCGTGCCGCCGACCGCGGCACCGACGGTTCCCACGTTGCCGCCGACGATCCCGACCGTGCCGCCAACTACCCCACCAACCGTCCCGCCAACGGTGGCGCCGACTGCGCCGCCGACCGCGGCACCGACGGTTCCCACGCTGCCGCCGACGCCGCCCACCGTCCCGCCAACTACCCCACCGACCGTCCCGCCAACGGTGGCGCCGACCGTCCCACCGACCGTCCCGCCCACGGTCCCGCCGACCGTACCGCCAACGGACCCGCCCACCGTCCCGCCAACGGTGGCGCCGCCGCCGACCTATGCGCCCGTCCCACCCGTCGTCGCCGGCAGCAACGTCGGCGGCGTCGCCTTCGGCGGGTCGGCCGGTGAGGTCGGGGCGGCCGTCGACAACAGCTTCGGCGCACCGGTCTCGGCCGACACGACCGAGTTCTCCACCTCACTGGGCGGCGGCAAGTTCGGCAACGGCTCGCAGTCGTTCGACTACAAGTGGATGACCACACGCTGCTACGCCAACGGGTTGTGCCTGATCTTCGGCGGGTCGAAGTCCGACCCGGCGACGCACAAGTTCGTCGGCTGGCGGGTGACCTCGGCCGGCGGCGTCTCGATGGCCAACGGCGTCCAGGTCGGGTCGCCACAGACGGACTTTGCCAAGCTCCCGCTGACCCTCGGACCGTGCCCGAACCGGGCAACCGCGAAGGTCGGCGACGGCACCCGCTTGTCGCTCGTGTCGGGCAGCACGAACTTCTACGAGACCGACCCCGGCACGCCGGCCGCGCCGGCCCCAGATCCGTCCACGGTCACCGTCGACGAGATGCACGCCGGCAAGGTGCCCCAGGCGATCACACCGTCCTGCTAGCCCCACACCGCCGGTCGCCGGCCGCTCACAGCCGCTCGAACATCGCCACGCTGCGCAGCCGGCGCTCGATGTGATGCTCGATCGCCCGTGCCGCGTGGACCGAGACCTCGTGCGTCGCCGGTGACGGCGGCGTGGCCAGCGCCTGGTTCAACCGTCCGTCGAGGATGTCCCGCATCAGGCCGAGCGCCTGCTCGCTGATCGCCGCGCCGACGCGACAGGTGCGGCACAGCACGCCACCCTCGTGCATGTCGAAGGCGACCAGTGGCCCGGGCTCGCCGCAGCGCACGCACACGCCCAGTTCGGGCCGGATGCCTTCGGCGGCGAGGACCTTCCAGAAGAACGCCGGCACGACGAGCGGCGACCAGCGTTGCGACACCGTGCGCAGCGCGCCGACGAGCATGCGGTACAGCTCGGGCGCCGGTTCACGTTCCAGCGCGATCTGATCGACCGCTTCGAGCATCGCCAGGGCGCTGGTCACGTGATCGAGGTCGGCGACGAGCGCGGCGATCGAGTCGATCACCTCGGCCTGGGCGATGCCGTCGAGCTCGCGGCCTTCGGCGAGCAGCAGGTTGACGTGGCTCCCGGGCTCCAGCCGGGCGCCGAACTTGGAGCCGGTCTTGCGGATCCCGCGGGCGACGGCACGGACCTTGCCGTGCTCTTCGGTGAGCAGCACGACGATCCGGTCGGCCTCGGCCAGCTTGTAGGTGCGCAGAACGACACCACGGTCGCGGTAGAGCGGGCGGCGCATCAGTCGATCCCGCCGAACCGCCGGTGCCGCTGGCGGTACTCATCGAGCGCAGCGGCGAGCAGCGTGGCGTCGATCCGGTCCGGGACGTAGACCAACTCGGCGTAGGCCAGCTCCCAGACCAGCGAGCTTGGGAGCCGATCCGACGGGCCGTTGACGACGACCAGATCCGGGTCCACGCCGGACGGCTCGTTCAGCCGCCGGCTCACCGCGGCTTCGTCGACACTCGCCGTGCTGGCGCTGCTGGCAGCGATCACCGCGGCAAGCGCCTCGGCCAGACGTTCGCGGCCGTCGGGGCGAGCGTCGGTCGTCGCCCGGCAGCCGTTGGCGTCGGCGGACCGTCAGCCAGCGCACGCCAGCCGCCCCCGCGACAGCAGCCCACTCGCCGAGCCGCCTGGCGAACCCGTCGCGGTCCGACGCCCACTCGGCCGGCGTTCCCGTGACCAGCACCACCTGGGTGGGTGCGCCGGCCGGGTCGGTGGAACGCGGCGGGTTGCGTTGATCGACACGCCCGGCGTTCATCCGGCTCATTGTCTCAGATGTACCGTCCGCTGCCTCGCCCATGCAGGCGTCGACCGATGCCCTCCACGTATCGTGGCGGGGTGCCCGACGCCGCCGAGCCGCTCCGCCACGTGGCCTGCATCATGGACGGCAACGGGCGCTGGGCCCAACAGCGCGGCCTGGCGCGCACCGCAGGCCACACCGAGGGCGAGGAGAACCTCGCCCGCCTTGTGCGCTTGGCCGTTCGGCGCAACGTCGGCTGGCTCACCGTGTTCGGCTTCTCGACCGAGAACTGGGTGCGGCCGCGGCCCGAGGTCCGCCACATCCTCGGTCTCCACGAGCGGTTGTTCGGGCGCGTCGCCGAGCTGAACGAGCTGAACGTGCGCATCCAGTGGATCGGCCGGCCGTTCGGCACGGCCGAGGCGCGCACACCCACGTACGTGCAGCGGGCGATCCGCAAGGCGATCAAGGACACCAGCCGGAACACCGGAATGGTCCTGACCGTCGCCTTCGATTACGGCAGCAGGGCCGAGATCCTGCACGCCGCGGCCCAGGCCAGCCGGGCCGGCCAACCGATCGACGTGGAAAGCATCGGGGCGCACATGTACGCCGATCTCCCGCCGGTCGACGTGGTGGTACGCACGTCCGGCGAGCGCCGGGTCTCCAACTTCATGCTCTGGCAGGCGTGCGGCGCGGCGATCCTGTTCACCACCGAGTCGTGGCCGACGTTCGGCGCCGACGGGCTGGACGCCGCGCTCGCCTTGTGCACGTGAACGCCCTGCGCCGTGTCGAGGATGCGTTGCACCGTGTCACCGCGGCGCTCCCCCGCGCCGAGGAACGCCCAGGGCAGGTGCGCATGGCCGAAGCCGTCGCCGCGGCCGTGGCCACCAAGCGCCACCTGATCGTCCAGGCCGGAACCGGCACGGGCAAGACGCTCGCCTACCTGGTCCCCACGATCCTGGCCGGCGAGCGCGCCGTCGTCGCCACTGCAACCAAGGCGCTGCAGGATCAACTGGGGGCCAAGGACCTGCCGTTCCTGCAGGCACACCTCGGCCAACCGTTCCGCTGGTCCGTGGTCAAAGGCCGCGGCAACTACGTGTGCCTGCAACGGCTGCGCGAGCTGGCCGATCCTGCGCAGGGTCAGCTGGAGATCGACGTGCTCAGCCGCCCCGGACAGTCCGAGGTACGCAAGCTGGTGGCCTGGGCAGCGACGACCCAGACCGGTGACCAGGCCGAGCTGGACTGGACGCCCTCCGACGCCGCGTGGCGGTCGGTCAGCGTGAGCGGCGACGAGTGCCCAGGGGCGTCACGCTGCCCGATGGGCGGGCCGTGCTTCGCAGAGCAGGCCCGCCTGCGCGCCGGCGAATCCGACGTGGTCGTCACCAACCTGCACCTGTACGGACTCGACGTGGCGACCGATGGCGGGATCCTGCCCGAGCACCGGGTGGTGGTGATCGACGAGGCGCACCAGACCGAGGACATCATGACGGATGCGATCGCCATCGAGCTGTCCGCCTGGCGGCTTGGCCGGGTCGTCGCGTCGGTCCGATCGGTGATCGACGATCCCGCGCTCCACGCCCGCCTGTCGGACGTGGCAGCGGGGCTGGTCGCGGCGATCGCACCGCTCACCGGCCAACGCCTGCCGTGGCCGGTACCGGACGGTGTCCAAGCAGCGCTCGTCGACGTCCGCGCCCAGTTCGCCGCCGCGCTGGAGGCACTCCGCCGAGCCGCCGACACGCTCGGCGACGATCGCGCCGGGCGTGGCGTGCCAAGTGCGCGTGATCCGCGCCCAGCAGATGACCGGGATCCTGATCGAGCAGATCGACGGCGCGCTGCGCGGCGCAGGCGACGCCGTGCCATACGTCTCCGGCACCACCGGGGTGCCACGGTTGGAGGTCGCCCCGCTGGACATCGCCCCGACGTTGGCGGCCGGGATCTGGGAGCGGCGCACCGCGGTGCTGACGAGCGCGACGATCCCGACCTCGCTCGCCGGACGGCTGGGCATCGCCAACCACGAGCAACTGGACGTCGGCAGCCCGTTCGACTTCGCCGCCAACGGGCTGCTGTACTGCGCGCTGCACCTGCCCGACCCACGCCACGCCACGTTCGCCGCGGCAAGCCACGACGAGCTGGCTGCGCTGATCGCCGCCGCGGGAGGCCGGACACTGGCGCTGTTCACCAGCTGGAAGGCGATGGACGCCGCCGCCGAAGCACTCCGCGGGCGAGTCCAGGTGCCGATCGTGACCCAGCGCGACCTGCCCAAGACGGCCCTCGTCCGCCGGTTCAGCGAGGACGAGGCGACGTGCCTGTTCGCCACGGCGGGCTTCTTCCAGGGTGTCGACATCCCCGGGCGGACGCTCAGCCTGGTCGCCATCGACCGGATCCCGTTCCCACGCCCCGACGACCCGCTGCTGTCCGCACGGCGCGAGCTCGTCGGCGCGACGGCCTTTGCGGAGATCGACGTCCCACGGGCGTCGATGCTGCTGGCCCAGGCGACCGGCCGGTTGATCCGCACGTCCACCGATCGTGGCGTCGTCGCCGTCCTCGACCGCCGGCTGGGCACCGCCGGCTACCGGTGGGACATCGTCCGAGCCCTGCCGCCCCTGCGCCGCACCCGTCACCGCGCCGAGGCCGAGGCGTTCCTGCGCCGGATCGCCGCCGAGGCGGGCGATACAGTCGCCGTCGATGGCGGCCCCTGACCGTTCGCACGACGCGGGTCCCGTGCGCGTGCACCACGCGGGCGGCCGCCTGACGATCACCCTCGACTCGCCCGCCAACCGCAACGCGCTGTCACGTGCGGTGCTCGCCGGGCTGCACGACGCCCTCGGTCGGGCGGCCGATCCGGCCGTGCGCGTCGTCGTGCTGGACCACACCGGGCCGGCGTTCTGTGCCGGGGCGGATCTCAAGGAGCGGCGCGCCGGCGGGAGCGACGGTTCCGGGCTGGTCCAGGCGATCGAGCAGCTCGGCGCGTTGCCAGTGCCGGTGATCGCCGCGGTGCACGGCGCGGTGCGTGCGGGCGGCGTGGGGCTGATGGCCGCGTGCGACCTGGTCGTCGTCGACCGCAGCGTGACCTTCGCCTTCACCGAGGTCCGCCTGGGCGTCGCGCCGGCGATCATCAGCGTTCCGGTGCTGGCGCGCTGCACGTGGAGCAGCGTTGCCGCGGCGTTCCTGACCGGCGAGCCGTTCGACGCCGACGAGGCGGCGACGATGGGGCTGATCACCCACTCGACCGACGACGTCGCCGCCGTCGTCGAGCGGCTGTGCGCCGGGGTGTGCGCCGGGGCGCCGGGGGCCGTGTCGGCGACCAAGCGCCTGCTGCGCGAGCCCGGCTCGATGGCCGCCATGGCCGCGCTCTCCGACCGGCTGTTCGCCGCTGACGAGGCGCAGGAAGGGATGGCCGCGTTCGCCGAACGCCGCCCGCCCCGGTGGCAGACGCCGTGACCGTCCGGCACCGCCCGTGACGGGACGGCCACGCCGCTAGCGTCCGGCGGATGCGCAGCGGATTCGTCACCCTGGCCGGTCGGCCCAACGTCGGCAAGTCCACGCTGGTCAACGCGCTCTGCGGGCAGAAGGTGTCGATCGTCAGCGACAAGCCGCAGACCACGCGCACCCGCGTGCGCGGTGTCCTCACCCGGCCCGATGCGCAGATCGTGTTCGTCGACACGCCCGGGCTGCACAAGCCGGTCACCGCGCTCGGCGAACGGGTCAACGCCACGGCGCTGGACAGCCTGAGCGACGTCGACGTCGTCTGCCTGGTGCTGGACGCGACCAAGCCGTTCGGCACCGGGGATCGTTGGGTCGCCGAGCGGATGGACGTGACCAAGGCCGTGGTCGTGCTGAACAAGATTGACGCGGTCGGCCGTGACGTCGTGCTGGCCCAACTCGATGCTGCCTCGTCCCTGGATGCTGCGGCGTACTTCCCCGTGTCGGCACGGAACGGCACGGGCATCGGACCGCTCGTCGAGTACCTCGCCGCACAGATGCCCGAGGGTCCGAAGTACTTCCCCGACGACGACGTCAGCGACCTGCCGGAAGAGACCTGGGTCGCCGAGCTGGTCCGCGAGCAGCTGCTCGCGGTGACCCGTGACGAGCTGCCGTACAGCATCGCCACCCGGGTCACCGAATGGGAGTGGCCGCGGATCCGTTGCGAGATCATCGTCGAGCGCGACAGCCAGAAGGGCATGGTCATCGGCAAGCGCGGCGCGGTCCTGAAAGAGGTCGGCCAGCGCGTCCGAGCTCAGCTGCCCGACGGGGTGTACCTCGAGCTGTTCGTCAAGGTCGACAAGGACTGGCAGCGACGGCCCGACCGTGTCGAGCGGCTGGGCTACTGACCTGAGCCTGAACATGCCGCCGGCCGAGGTGGACATCGACGCCCGGCTGATCCGCCGGCTGCTCGACACCCAGGCGTCCCATCTCGCGGACCGTCCGGTGCGGGTCGTGGCCAACGGGTGGGACAACGTCATCGCCCGGCTCGGCGACGACCTGTGCGTCCGTCTGCCGCGCCGCGCGGCCGCCGCACAACTGGTGCTCAACGAGCAGCGCTGCCTCCCGCTGCTGGCGCCGGCGCTGCCGCTGGCCACGCCGGTGCCGCTGTTCGCCGGGCAGCCCGACGACACCTTCGCGTGGCACTGGAGCGTGTGCCCGTGGTTTCCCGGCGACACCGCCGCGGCCACACCGCCACAGCCGGCCGCCGACGCCGCCACGGCGCTGGCCGGCTTCGTCGTCGCGCTGCACACACCGGCACCGGCCGACGCACCGGAGAACCCGTTCCGCGGCGGTCCGTTGGCCGGCCGCACCGAGTTGATGCAGCGCCGCTTGGCCACGGTCGGCCACCTCCTGCCGGCAGGCACCGGCGAGCTGTGGGAACGCCTGCGCCAGGCACCGGTGTGGGACGCGGCCCCCACGTGGTTGCACGGCGATCTGCACCCGGCGAACCTGCTGGTGCGCGACGGCCGGTTGACCGCAGTCATCGACTTCGGCGACGTCACCGCCGGCGACCCGGCCAACGACCTGGCGATCGCCTGGATGTTGTTCGACGGCCCGGCGCGGGGCAGGTTCTTCGCCGCCGCCGGCACCGACCCGGCCACGGTGCAGCGGTCCGCGGCCTGGGCAATCTCCCTGGCCTGCGCCTACCTGACCTCCGCCGGCGACAACCCGACGATGGCCGGGATCGCCCAGCGCACGTTGCAGCAAGTCCACGGCGAGCTCGGCTGACGCTGTCCAGCGACCATCTCGCCGCAGACCCTGGACGCCGCCCACCCGGATCGGCGGCGTGTCGTGCCATGATCGGGGTCATGGCACCACGCATCCTCCACGGCGTCGACGAGATCAAGGCGGCCGTCGGCGAACACCTCGGGTACAGCGACTGGATGGAGATCACCCAGGAGCGCGTCAACCTGTTCGCCGACGCGACCGGCGACCACCAGTGGATCCACGTCGACCCCGAGCGGGCCAAGTCGGAGAGCCCGTTCGGCGGCCCGATCGCGCACGGCTACCTGACCCTGTCGCTGGCGCCGGTGTTGATGCCGCAGGTCGTCCAGAACGACGGGTTCAGGATGGGCGTCAACTACGGCTGCAACAAGGTGCGCTTCATGGCGCCGGTGCCGGTCGGGGCCAGGCTGCGTCTGGGGGTCAAGCTGGTCGGCGCCGACGACATCGCCGGTGGACTGCAGAACACCTACGAGCTGACCCTCGAGTGCGAGGGCGCGGCCAAGCCCAGTTGCGTGGCCGAGGTGATCTACCGCGCCTACCTGTAACGGCCGTCCGCAGAGCACGCCCTGGCACCCTCGTCGCTGCGGGCGAGGTTGCCCGGCGTGGTCCCCTCGCCTACGGTTGGCCGGGTGACCGACGAGCAATCTGCGTACGGGCGGTCAGCGCCCGCAGAACCGGGCCTCAAGCGAGTGCGTACCCGGCACTTCTCGCGGGCCAAGGAACAAGGCATCAAGATCACCGGGCTGACGTCGTACGACTTCCTGTCGGCGACGATCTTCGACCAGGCCGGCATCGACTTCCTGCTGGTCGGCGACTCGGCAGCCAACGCCGTGTTCGGCTACGACACCACGTTGCCGGTGACGATGGAAGAGCTGATCCCGTTGACCCGCGCCGTGGTGCGCGCCTCGCGCCGCGCGCTGGTGGTCGCCGACCTGCCGTTTGGCTCGTACGAGGCGGGGCCGGACGACGCCCACCACACGGCGATCCGCTTCATGAAGGAGACCGGCTGCCAGGCCGTCAAGCTGGAGGGCGGGGTGCGCAGCGCCAAGCAGATCCGTCGCATCGTGCGCTCCGGCATCCCGGTGATGGCGCACATCGGCTTCACCCCGCAGAGCGAGCACGGGCTCGGCGGGCACATCATCCAGGGCCGCGGCGAGGACGGCTCGGATCAGCTGATGGAGGACGCGCTCGCCGTACAGGACGCCGGCGCGTTCGCCGTGGTGGTCGAGATGACACCGTCGCACGTCGCCGGCGAGGTGACCAAGGCACTGCAGATCCCGACGATCAGCGTCGGTGCCGGACCGCTGTGCGATGGCCAGCTGCTGGTGTGGACCGACTGGGCCGGGTTCACCACCGGCCGGATCCCCAAGTTCGTCAAGAAGTTCGCCAACATCAGCGAGAGCCTGCGCGAGGCCGCCGAGCACTTCCGCGAGGAAGTGGAGAACGGCACGTACCCAGGCCCCGAGCACGAGTACGCCGAGTAGCCCCTCAGCGGCGCAGTTCGGGGATCACCTCGGCGGCGAAGCGCTGCATCGACTCGGTCGACGGATAGTCGGTGCACCACGGGACGAACCCGCCGCACCCGAGCGCGACATACTCCTGTGCCCTGGCGGCAACCTGCTCGACGGTCCCGACCAGGTTGCCTGCGCGCCACGTGTCGAAGTCCAGATCGAACGGGCTGGCCGCGCAGACGGCGCGCTGTTCGGCCTCGGTGTCGCGGATGCACAGCTCGGGTGACCAGGTCATCCGGATCGTGTCCGGGTCGCGGCCGATCTCGGCGCAGTGAGCGCGCAGCACGTCGCGCTTGTGGGCCCACTCGTCGGGCCGGCCGCCGAAGTTGCTGCAGTCACCGTGGCGGGCGACGACACGCAGCGTGAGCTGCTCGCCGCCACCACCGATCCAGACGGGCGGGTGTGGCTGCTGCAGCGGTTTGGGATCGCAGTGCGCCCGGTCGAGTTGGTAGTAGGCGCCGTTGTACGTGGTCTCGGCGACGTCCCACATCGACAGCACGATCTCGACGGTCTCGCGCAACATCCCGATGCGGTCCTTCGGGCGGGGGAACTCGTAGCCGTAGGCCCGGTACTCGTTCTCGTACCAGCCGGCGCCGATCCCCCAGTCCAGACGGCCGCCGCTGATCACGTCGAGCGTGGAGGTGATCTTCGCCAGCAGACCCGGGTTGCGATAGCTGTTGCAGCCCACCATCTGGCCGAGCCGGACCCGGGTGGTGCGCTGGCTGATCGCGGCAAGCGTCGTCCAACACTCGAACACGGCCTCGTGCGCCGGCCGGGGCACGTTGTGGAAGTGGTCGTACATCCAGATCGAGTCGTAGCCCAGTTGCTCGGCGGTCAGGGCGATGTCCACCGCCGTGTCCCACTGCGCCGCAGCACCGTCGATCCCGGACAGTTCCATCTTCCAGCCCTGCGGCATGAACACCCCGAACACCAGCTTCACCCGGCCAACTTAGGCCGACCCCAGGGGCGGCCGGCAACGCGACGCGACGAGCGCGACCCGCCGAGTGGCGCGGTTGCAGCACTAGCCTGCCGCGCATGGACGTCGGGGTCGCCGAGGCCCACCGGGTGATCGCCGCAGCGCACCCCGACGCCGAGTGCCTGGTCTACCGCGAACGCCGCCTGACCTGGGCCGAGTTCACCCGCCGCAGCACCGCCCTCGCCCGCTACCTGGCCGGCACCGGCCTCGGCTGCCGGGTCGAGCGCGACGGGCTGGCGGCGACCGAGTCCGGGCAGGATCACCTGGGCATCTACCTGCTGAACGGCAACG
>CAZMHG010000041.1:0-12264 GCA_964565975.1 uncultured Ilumatobacteraceae bacterium
GGCGGCAGCTCGCTCACCAGCAGCCGCACGCGGTCGCCGTCGAAGTCGTCCGCGACTGCGTCGTACGGGGCACCGCCCGTGGTGATGGTCGAGGCCGCGCCGTCGGCGATGCGGGTCAGCGTGCCGTCGGAGAAGTTGGCGACCAGCAGGCCCAACGCCCCGGCGGATACGGCGACGGCAGCGGCGCCGACGGCATACGTGAGCGGCGTGGCGTCCAGCGTGCCGTCACCGTTCCCGGTGAAGACCTCGGCGACGCCGCCCTTGTTGCTCACCGTGGCCACGTCGAGCGTGCCGTCCCCGTCGACATCACCGGTGACCACGGAGTACAGCCGGTTCACACCGCTGCCGTAGTCGATTGCCGGCTGGAACGTGCCATCGCCGTTGCCCAACAACACGCTGACCCCGTCGGACTGGACGCTCACGGTGACCACGTCGACATGACCGTCGCCGTTCAGGTCGGCAAGTGCGATGCCATGCGGGCCGCGGCCCGTGGCGATGCCGGTCGGCGCGCCGAACGTGGCGTCGCCGTTGCCCAGCAACACGGCGACCGAGTTGGCCTGCTGCACGCCGACCACGATGTCCGCGTCGCCGTCGCCGTCCAGGTCGCCGATCGCCAGTGACCGCGGCGCTCTCCCCACCGTGATCGTCGACCCGGTGGCGTACCGTCCGTCACCGGCGTTCAACAACAAGGTCACGCTGTCGGCTCCGAAGTTGCCCACGGCCAGGTCCACGTCACCGTCGCCGTCCAGATCGCCGGCAGCCGTCTGGTAGGGCTGTGCGCCCACGCCGTAGGACCCCGAGGCGGCAAACGTCCCGTCGCCGTTGCCGAGCAGGACCGTCACCGACGAGCCATCAAGGTTCGTGGCGATCAGGTCGACGCGGCCGTCGCCGTTGACGTCGGCCGAGGTCAACGCCCTGGTGTTCGACCCCGTGGCCACGCTCGCCGTCAGTGTGTACGTGGTGCCCGCCGACGGCTGCGTCGCCGCGGCGGTCGAGGTCACGCTCGACTCGGTCGAGGTCGAGGGCGTCGCGGTCACGCTCGACTCGGTCGCGGTCGGCGGGGTCGCTGTCGCGGTCGACGGTGTCGGGCTGGACGCAGCCAACGCCGACCCCGCACCACCGCCGGCCGACAGCGTCGCTGCCACCACGCACAGCCCGGCGCATCGGGTGCGTCTCATGACCTCACCGCGGCGATGCGCACGCCGATCGTGGCGTAGCCCCCTGATGGATCGCGGCCCTCGCCCCGGTACGTCGTCGTGCAACTGCGGCTGGTCGCGTACCACGACCCACCGCGCACGGCGGTGACCTCCGTGCCGGCCTCCGCCCCGTTGGACGCGGTGATCGGCGAAGCGGTCCACTCCCAACCGTTGCCGGCGACGTCGAGCAGCCCGGTACTGGACACGCCGTCGGCGTACTGGCCGACCGGCGTCGTCCACCCGCCGTTGCCGGCAAGCGTCGCGTAGACGTCGGTGAACACGAAGCCGGTGTTGTTGCTGTGCTCGATCCAGCCGCGCACGTCGCCGTTGGCACCGATCGACAGCACATCGGCAAGGGCGACGGTCTGCCCGGACAGGCTTGAGCGGCTGGAGTACGTGGCCTGCGTGTAGTTGGCCAACGCGTACGCCCCGACCACGGCGTTGTAGTTGTAGCGGCTGGTCAGCACGCCGTCGCGGTACGTCGTGCCGGCGTCGTCACCCCACGGGTACGTGGTCGCCGTGGCGCCGCGGGCTGCGTGCTCCCACTCGGCTTCGGTCGGGAGCCGGAACGTCCAGCCACCGACGTTCGACGTCAGCCAGTCGCAGAACGCGCTCGCCGCCGTCGCCGAGATGGCCAGCACCGGGTGCTCGCCCTTGCCGTCCGGGAACGACCCCGAGGACCAGTAGCCGGGCACCGCGGTCCCACCTGCGGCGCAGAACGCAGCCCACTGCCGGTTGGTCACCATGTGCCCGGCCATCCAGTACGGCTCGGCGATCGGGCTCGACTCGCCGGAGCCACGGTTGGACAGGTCCGCCGCAAAGGCGAACGCCGGCGCAGCGTCGATCGCAACCATGTCCGCGGCCACGGCAGCGGCCACCTCGGCTGCGCTCACCGTGGATGTCGCCGTGGTCGACGCCGTGGATGCCGCCGTGGCCAGCTGGCGTGCCGACGCGCTGCCGCGCGACCAGCTCAGCACGCCGATCGCCGCAGCTGTCGAGGCCGTCGCCGCCGAGGCGAGGAATGCACGGCGCGATCGTGGTGCCGGGTTGGTGAGATCGATGAATCTGTCCATGAAAGGCCTCCGTTTGGTCGACGCTGGCGGTCGCGTCAGCAACGTACGAGTCGTCACTCAGGCGACGGTTGGCCGAGCCTGGGAATCCGCTCAGTCCGCCGACCATCGATCGGCCACCATCACCACATGGCGACGGTCGTCGCACGGGTTGTCGGGCGACAGCTGGCAGTGCATTGCCAGCACGTACCCGGCGGCGCGCAACGCTCCCCGCGATGCCACGTTGTCCTCGTGGACTGGCACGACGATCCGGTCGGCATCCGTGTCCGCCCACACCTGGTCGGTCGCCGAGCGCAACATCGCCGCGCCAATGCCCCGGCCGAGGGTGGCGGGGTCGCCGAGGAAGTAGTCGATGCTCCACGCGTGGTCCGGGACCGGCACGCCGGCCGCACGGAGCTCGTCGACGTACTCCGGGTAGGAACGGATCGCGTAACGCTGCACCAACCCGACGTCGACCCCGTCGAGCGTCACGACGAACAGCTCGGTCGGTTCGCGGCCGTCGACCGCCTCGCCGAAGTCGGCCTCGACGGCCTCGGGCGCGGTGTCGTGCGCCCACCACCGGGCGACATGTGGTGACGCCAGCCAGCGCCCGAGCACCGGGAAGTCCGCCCGTGTCAGCGTCCGGAACCCGATCTGGCACGCCACCACCGGCACCCTAGGACGCTGCCGCCACCGGGCGACGGCGCCTGCGGTCAGGCGCGTTCGGTGACGAAGATCCGCTCGATCTCGTCGAGCATCGCGTTGGCCCACATCAGCCCGGCGCCGCCCCACAGATCGCGGTCGACGACGATCACCTGCTTGTTGAGGACCGCCGGCAGCGTGGCCCACAGCGGACTGGACACCAGGTCGTCGGTGCCGTCGTCGCTGCCCGGCGTGCCGGTGAGGATGATCCATGGAGCGGTGATGTCGCCGACCCGTTCGTAGCTCAGGTCGCGGCCGCGCTCGGCCGGGCCGTCGACGCCGATGCCCACCGAGGCGAGGATCTGGTTGGTCTCGTAGGCCGGTTCCCACCACCAGAACGTGCCGGACGCGAAGCTGCCGACGAGGGTCGCCGTGACGGGCGGCTTGGTCGCCATCACTGCCTTCAACTCGGCGACGCGGGCGTCGTACGCGGCAAGGGCCTGCGTGGCCTGCTCCTGGCGGTTGACCGCATCGGCGACGAGGCGGAACACGGCACGCCAGTCGGATCCGGTGTCGGGGAGCGTGACTGCCGGCGCGATCTCACCGAGCGCGACCCACGCCGGGTCCTCCGACAGCCAGTGCCAGCCGATCAGCAGATCTGGGTGAGTGGAGGCGACCGCTTCGATCGACGGCGGCACGATGTCGGACGTGACGATCCCTGCCGGCAGCTCGACCCAGCCCTTGGCATAGGTCCCGGAGAAGACCGGCGTGATGCCCAGCAGGATCACGTCGATCTCCGCCGAACCGACGAGCGCGGCGACGCGCTGCGGCGACACCGGCACCTCGGCCGGCCCACGCGAGTCGGTGATCATCCGTGTCAGCGGCGCTGTCGTACCCGGCGCCGTGCCGCTGCTGGAGTACGCGCTGAGCAGCGAGGCCAGGCCCAACCCGCCGCCGATGATGAACTCGCGTCGCGTGGCGTCCTCGATTGTGGGGTGTTCCAGAAGCGCAGTCGTGGCCATGGTTGACTCCTTCGTCAGGTGGTTGGTTGTGGCGAGCGCCGGCGGCGTTCGTGCCAGAAGATCTGTCGCTCGGCCACCTCCCGCTCGTCGCGGAACGAACACGTGGAGCAGTACATCGGTGCATCCGGCGGTTCGGGGAAGCGGGCGAGGTCGGCGCGGTCGTCGTCGTCGAGTTCGTCGTCGTCGAGGCCGGCATCGTCCGAGTTCGCCGGTTCGCGGCGCTCGGTGTACGCCAGGCAACAGCCGCCCTTGCGCACGACGTGCACCGGCCCCGAAGGCGTGTCCTCGAACCACAACGCCGGGCGCGCCCGCCATGGAACACCGGGCGTGCGCACGGCCCGCTCCAACAGCGCCACGCGTGCTGGCGTCGGCTCGATGACGTCCTGATAGGCCATCACGCAGCCCAGCGCGTCGGCGACCTCGTTCCACAGGCCGGCGGCACCGACCTTGGTCAACCCGTGGCACGCCTCGACGATCGGCCGGACGACGTCGACCAGGGCCCGGACCGGCCGGCCGACGACATCGGCGTCGGCTGCCACCTCGACGCGCACCGCGTCGTCACCGAGCCCGCACCACTCGTGGCCCTCCGCGAGCAGCACGAGGCGCGGCACCGCCGCGACCGAATCGGCCCATCCGTCGGGATGGACACGCCACACCAGCGACTCCGGATCCAGGCACAAGCCGGCCGACGCCCCGGCCAGCCCGACCCCGACGACGTTGGCAACCCACGACGCGTACCACCCACAGGTGTAGGTCGCCGCAGCCTGCGGCGGGACACCCGTGCGGCAGAGACGGTCGAAGCACCGTTGCAGCGCGCCGTCGCCACCGAACAACGCCACCCAGGGCACGTGCTGCCAGCCGACATCGGCATCGGTGCCGCTGTCACCGTGCTCGGCCAGGCGATCGGCCAGCACCGCCGCCAGCCACCGACGCGGCCCACCGCTCAGCGAATCGGACATTAGGCATACCTTACACTCGCGCGGGACACCGGTCACGCCGATCAGCTCGGCTGCGGCGGTGGGCGCGGTCGTGGTCGTGCGCCGCCGTTCTGGGTGCTCACGTCCCACCGACCGACCAGACGGGCGATGTATGCTGATTTGCATGCAAAGTACGAGCGTCCGAATCGACGTTGCGACCCACGACGAGCTCAAGCGCCTCGCAGCCGAGTTCGACACGACCGTCGGCAACACCGTCGCCCTCGCCGTACGCGCGCTCCGCCAGGACCACATCGGACATCAGCTCCACATCGACCAACGCGACGACGAGACTGCCTGGCTCGATGCAGACCTCGGGTGACATCGTCAGCCTCGATCTCGGACGACCAGAAGGGCGCGAGGCCGGCTACCTCCACCCCGCCGTCGTCGTCACCGCCCAGCGCATCCTCGACGCGGCACCGAACGTCATCCAGGTCGTGCCCCTGACGAGCACACTCCGCGCGTTCCACTCCGAGGTCGTTCTCGAGCCCGACTCGGCGAACGGCCTCGATCGGATCTCCGCCGCGCAGTGTCAACACCTTTGCGCCGTCGCGCCGGCACGCGTGGTCCGAACGCTCGGCAACGTCGGGCCGCTGGCGTTGTCTCAGATTCGCGAGACGATCGCGGTGATCATCGACGTGTCGTGACTGCCCCGACCGGGACGCGCCGCGACCAGCCCGTGACATGGCCCTCGACCGGACCGCGCCATCGGCATGGCCAGGACACGCGCCGATCCGCCACGCCGCGCTGCGGAGGCTCGTCGGCCCTCGCGTGTTGTGAGCGGCCCGGCCATCGCGGCTGACTGATCAGCCGGCGCCGCCGGGGTGTACGGCCGTCGGCTCGGCCGGATGTCACCTCGCGCTGAGCGGGCACCGCAGAGGTGAGCGAAGGCCCCTGCCGCTACCCGCCGGAGCCGATGACGTCCTTTCCAACGCTTGCTCGCTACGCGCCGGTCGGTTGCGCAACTTCGCAGTTGACAACATTACTGATTGTTTAGTAAGTTCCCGCAGTCCACCCATCGATGTCGATGACAGGTGTGGGCCCGGAGAAGCGATCACGTGTGCTGAGCGAAGGCGAGCTGATGGCGAACGTCGAAACGATCACGAGTCGAGCAGTCGAGCGTGCCGCCCGGATGGGCGCGATCTGCCGCGTGATGGCCGACGGCATGACCCAAAGGTCGAGCGGCGCGGAACCGCAGATGACTCAAGGAGAGATGTGACGGAATGGGACTGCTACGTCGTCGAGCGATCACCGCGTTGTGCGTCAGCAACGCCGTCAAGCCCGGTCTCGGCTACTCCGGGCCTCAGGGGTCGGTGTACGGCTGGTCCACCAGCAAGATCCTGGGATTCACCTTGGGCTGGCCGGCCGGCGAGCTCGCACCACACCTGCTCGCACTCACCGCGCTCGACACTGCCCAGGCGACGCTGCGCGGCAAGCTGACCCGCAGCTCGCTTGCGCTCTCCGCGGCGACGATGGTCTCGCTCGGTTGGGCCATCAAGAAGAGCGCGACCACGCGCAGGCTCGGTGAAGCGGCGCTGAACGAGTCGCTCGGGCCAGACGCGCTGCAAGGGGCCCCGACACGGTCTGCGCGCCGGCGGAGCGTTGCCTCGGTGTCGCTGCTCAACCCTGTTCCGCGCACTCCGTCGGGGGTCGAGGCAATTCGCAATGTCCCGTATCGCGCTGGCGGTCGCGATGCACGATTGGACATCTACCGGCCGAAGGACCCGGGGCTCCGCGGCGCTCCCGTGCTCATCGAGGTGCACGGGGGCGCGTGGACGATCGGCGACAAGGCGACGGAGGGCCGGGTCCTGATGGGCCGAATGGCTGCTCGTGGCTGGGTGTGCGTTGCGATCAACTACCGCCTCGCACCGAAGCATCCGTTCCCTGCTCAGATCATCGACGTCAAGCGGGCGATCGCCTGGGTCAAGGACAACATCGCCGCCTTCGGCGGCGACCCGTCGTATGTCGTGTTGACGGGTGGCTCCGCCGGCGGTCACCTCACCGCCCTTGCTGCGCTGACGCCGGGTCTCGACGTCTACCAACCCGGGTTCGAAGGCGCAGACACCAGCGTCGCCGCCTGCGTGCCGTTCTATGGCGTCTACGACCTCGCGGGCCTGAACGGCGACCAGCCCAGCATCGATCATCGCGACAAGTTCCTCGGACCGCACGTCTTCATGCGCGACCCGGCAACTCATCGTGCCGAGTTCGAGCAGGCATCACCGATCACCCACGCAGGCGCCAACCGTCCGGACTTCTTCGTGTTGCACGGCTCGAGCGACGTGGTCGTGCCGGTGAGCCAAGCGCGGGAGTTCGTGCGCCGCCTCAGGCAGTCACCCACCCGGGTCGTGACCTACCTCGAACTCCCGAGCGCGCAGCACGGCTTCGACACGTTCTCGTCGATCCGCGCCCGGCAAGCCATCGACACGGTCGAGCTCTGGTTGGAGTGGCACCGCACCCACCGCCGGCCCGACGGCTCAGCCGCTTCGGCCACGAACGAGACGCCAGTGGGAGAAGTAGCGTGAAGATCCGAGGTGCTGTGCTCGAGCGGATCGGAGACGAGCGCCCGTACGCGGCCAGCCGACCGCTGACGATCAGCGAGCTTGAGCTCGGCGAGCCAGACCCGAACGAGGTGCTGGTGCAGATCGAGGCGGCCGGGATCTGCCACTCCGACCTTTCCGTCGTCGATGGGATTCGGCCCAGGCCGATGCCGATGTTGCTCGGTCATGAAGCGGCCGGGATCGTCGTCGAGGCTGGCCCCCTCGTGACGGACATCGCGCCGGGGACGCGCGTCGTGATGACCTTCCTGCCGCGTTGCGAGCGGTGCGATGGATGCGCGACCGGCGGAGTTCGACCATGCATCGAAGGCACTCGCGCCAACGAGAACGGAACCCTGATGGATGGCGCCATCCGGCTGTCACGCGGCGCTGAGCCAGTGCACCATCACCTGGGCGTGTCGGGGTTCGCCACGCATGCGATCGTGCATCGCCGATCCATCGTCGCCGTCGACGATGACATTCCCCCTGACGTGGCCGCGCTGTTGGGCTGCGCAGTGCTCACCGGCGGCGGGGCCGTGCTCAACTGCGGACGGCCACGCCCCGGACAACGGCTGGCGGTGGTGGGGCTCGGAGGTGTCGGCATGTCTGCGTTGCTCGCCGCACTCTCGGTCGACGGCGTCGAGGTCATCGGGATCGACGCGAGCGAGTCCAAGTGCAACGTCGCGGCTGCCCTGGGTGCGCACCGCACCTACGTAGCCGCAGAGGCTGCCGGTGTTCGCGCCGACATCGTGATCGAAGCTGCCGGCAATGTTCGGGCGTTCGAGCTCGCGGTCGGGATCACCGACGCCGGCGGCTCGACGATCACCGTCGGCCTGCCCGCGCCGGAGGCACGTGCGGCGATCTCACCGCTCGCACTCGTCGCCGGTGGCCGGTCGATCGTCGGCAGCTATCTCGGCTCGGCCGTGCCGAGCCGAGACATTCCGACCTTCGCCGACCGCTGGCGACGCGGGTTGCTCCCCGTCGAGAAGCTCGTCTCTCACACCATCCGCCTCGACGAGATCAACGAAGCGATGGACCGCCTCGCAGAAGGCACCGCGTTGCGCCAGCTCATCACCATGTAAAGGGCAATCCATGACATCGATCGAAGACCTCGGCCACGCGCGAGTGGAACCGTCAATTGCGACATTCATCGAGTCGCTGCCGACGCAGCTGTACATCGACGGCGAGTGGCGCGCGTCCGAGGGCGGCGTGATGTTCGCCGTCGAGAATCCGGCGACCGCCAGTCGCTTGACGGACGTTGCCGACGCGCGGCCGCGGGACGCGCGTCTCGCGCTGGACGCTGCCGTCCGCGCCCAACCCGACTGGGCGCGCACGCCTCCTCGCGATCGAGCCTCGATTCTGTCTCGCGCGTTCGAGTTGGTGACCGACCGCGCTGACGAGTTCGCCCTGACGATGACGCTCGAGATGGGCAAGCCGATCGCCGAAGCTCGCGGCGAGGTGGCCTATGGGGCGGAGTTCCTGCGCTGGTTTGCCGAGCAGGCTGCGCACATCGCGGGGAGCTATGCGGTCGCCCCGGACGGCAACACCCGGTTGCTGGTCCACAAGCGTCCCGTTGGCCCATGCCTGCTGATCACGCCATGGAACTTTCCCTTGGCGATGGCAACCCGCAAGGTCGCGCCGGCGATCGCTGCCGGCTGCACGATGGTCCTCAAGCCGGCCTCATTGACCCCGTTGACAGCCCTCCTGCTGACACGGACGTTGGCGGAAGCGGGCTTGCCTCCCGGAGTTCTGAACGTTGTCCCGACCACGTCTCCATCGGAGACCGTCATGCCGCTTCTTGCGGACCCGCGGGTCCGCAAGCTGTCGTTCACCGGATCGACGTCAGTCGGACGTGAACTTCTCCGGCGCTCGGCCGACAACGTGCTGCGCACGTCGATGGAACTGGGTGGCAACGCGCCGTTCCTGGTGTTCGACGATGCCGACGTCGACCAGGCCGTCAAGGGAGCCGTGCAGGCCAAGCTGCGCAACATGGGCGAAGCCTGCACCGCTGCCAATCGGTTCATCGTGCACGAGGATGTCGTGGACGAGTTCAGCGACAAGCTAGCTGCGGCGATGGCACATCTGACCGTCGGTGACGGGACCGACCCCGGCACCGACATCGGGCCGCTGATCGACGAGAAGTCGCGTCGCAGCGTGCACGATCTGGTATGCGACGCTGTCGAGAAGGGGGCCACTGCGCTGAGCGGCGGTGGTCTCGGCGGCGGTGCCGGGTACTTCTATCTGCCGACAGTTCTTCGGGGCGTTCCTGAGACCGCACGCTTGCTGCATGAGGAGATCTTCGGCCCAGTAGCCCCGATCATCACCTTCCGCTACGAACGGGACGCGGTGCGGCTGGCCAACTCGACCGAGTACGGACTTGTCGCCTATGCCTACACCCGTGATCTGGGTCGATCACTGCGCTTGTCGGAGTCGCTGGAGGTCGGGATGCTCGGGCTCAACACGGGCCTCGTGTCGAACCCGGCCGCACCGTTCGGCGGTGTCAAGCAGTCGGGCCTTGGACGCGAGGGCGGGGACGTGGGCCTCGACGAGTACCTCGAGATCTCCTACACGGCGATCGCTCACCCGAGCGGCATCTGATCACCGCCGAGCTCACGGGTGGCGACACGATCCGCCGACTCGGTGGTCAGCTGATCGAGCAAGTCACCGCGACCGAACGGTGAGATTCAGGCGGCGTCGGCGATGCCGACGATCCGCGCTCCGAGGGTGCAATAGAGACGGCCGAGTTGGTCGGGGGTGTACGGCGCATGTGGTCCGTACCATCGGGCAACGTCGACGCCCAATGACAGCAGTGCGGCACCGGTACCGCCGACGGCGCCAGGCATGAACGTGCCTTGGTCGATGCCGCTCTGGATCGTTTCGCGCACCCGATGCTCGACACGGCTGCGGATCTTGAGCAGTTCCGCGCCGTGCTCGGGGGTCAATGCCTCCGACTCGTAGTAGACGACCCGCGCCGTGGTGTGGTGCTGCGCCTGCCACGCGGTGAAGGCGTACATCAGCACCATCAGCGCCTCAGCTGGGTCGGCGATTGCCGTCGCCTCGCCGACGATCTCCTCGGTGACCTCGAATCCACTGCGGCAGATCTCGAACAGGAGGTCTTCCTTCGAGGCGAAGTGCACGTACAGCGCGGCGGTGCTCAGCCCCGTGCCGTCGGCGATGCGGCGGAGGTTCGTGCCGTGGAAGCCGCGCTCGGCGAACGCGTCGACGCCGGCGCGTGTGAACGTTCGCGCCCTATCCGAGGGCAACTCGGCCCACAGTTCACGACGTTCGATGATCTTCGTCCCCAGTTCGGCCGCGCGATCGACGGCCGGCCTGGACTTCAGATTGGGAGCGGACATTGGGCTCCTGTCCGTTGATGTTGGCGGCCAATGACTGTCTGATCAGTAAGTCACTCTAGCCCTTGACGCAGGAAAGCGGGATCGTTAGGGTGAAGTTACTGATTAGTCAGTATGTCAGAAGTTTCAGCGCTTCGCAGGGGGAGACCAACCATGGAAGTCACGTACAGGCGCCGTCGCACCGGCAGGTTGGCGACGTTGTCGATCGCCGCACTGATGCTCGCCACGTGCGTCGGATCGTCGTCCACCGCGACCGGCGCGCCGTCCAGAGTCGCCAGCACGTCGACGTCCACGGCGGGCGGCGACTCGACGCCCACTAGCGTCGGCGGGCCGAGCGGCGCGCCGATCAAGGTCGGGTACATGCCGGTGTCGACTGGTGCGATCGCCTCGGCCGGGCTGAGCACCGGCGCCACCGCGGGCGCCGAGTACGTCAACACGCAGCTCGGTGGCATTGGTGGCCGCCCCCTCGAAGTGGTCACCTGCGACACCGACGGGACACCCGAGAAGGCGATCGCCTGCGCCAACACGTTCGTCGAGGACGGCGTCGTGGCCGTGCTCGACGGCTACAACACCTCGTCGAGCGCGGCACTGCCCGCGCTCACCGATGCCCACATCCCGCTCGTCGGGATGATCCCCTACGACGTCGTCACCGGCTCATCGGCCGACAATCGCGTCTACTTCGCCGCCCCGCAGGCGTCGTACATCATTGGCGCGCTGCAGGGCTTCAAGAACCTCGGGGCCGAGTCGCTGACGCTCGCGCTGGTCGACACCCCGATGTCCCACCAAGTGATCGACCTGCTGCTCCCTGTCGTCGCCAAGGCGCTCGACATCAAGGCGAAGGGCGTCTACTTCGCGGCGACCAACCCGAACTTCACCGCCCTCGCCGCCACGCTCGCGCAGGGCAACCCCGACATCGCCGGGCTGATGGCCTCGCCGAGCGAGCAGCTGTGCACCGACGTGGTCGACGGCCTCCGACGCCTCAACTACAAGGGCACGATCTTCACCGCCGCGTGCACGGACTTCGTCACGGCCGATCGGGCCAAGGCGTCCGGCGCCGCGCTCTACGGCGCCGGTTGGTTGCCGCTGTCCTACGACAACGCCCCGGCGGCGGCTCAGGCGCAGCTCGACATCGCCGCCACGGCAATGGCCAAGGTCAAAGGCGGCGTCGCCGACTACCTCGCCTACAGCGTGTTCTCCCTGTTCGTCGACTTCGCCACCGGCTTGACCGCCGCCGCCGCCAGCGGTGCCAAGCTCGACGGCCCGGCCGTGCTGATGACACTCAAGAGCCTGAAGGACTTCCCGAGCTTCCTCGGCCCGAACCTCACCTGCGGCAGTGCGACGTCGCCGAACTGCACGACCGAGATGATGCTGTTCCAGGTGCTCGACAACGGGACGATCCGTGCCGTCGGCGACGGCTACATCACGCCGCCGCACGACATCCTCGCCCTGGTGCCGGGCGCGACCTGATCGGCGTCGACGTGGCGCAGTTCATCC
>CAZMHG010000042.1:0-10378 GCA_964565975.1 uncultured Ilumatobacteraceae bacterium
GGGTGCTCGGCATCGGGCAGGCCGGGTACCCAGAAGCGGCCGGTGACGTTGGGGTCCATCGTGGTCCCGCTGATGTCCTTGCCGCCCAGCTCGATGATCAGCGTGTCGATCGGGTCGAACGGGAGCCCAGGCACCAGGCCACGGGCGAAGTCGTTGAGCGCACGCTCGGCCAGCCCGCCGATGTCGTCACCGTCCAGGGCCTGGACACGCACGACCTCGCCGCTGGTCGACTCGACCGACGCGAGCCCACCCAGCAGACGTCCCGAATCGCGCAACGCCTCGATCCCGGCCAGGATCCGGTCGCGCATCTGGATCGGTCCGCACGAGTGGATCTGCGCCGCTCCGGGCTGCTTGCCGAACCCGACGACGGCCATCTTGGTCGGGCCGCTCTCGATCGGGCCCTTGAAGCACGTATGCGGCTTGGTGCGGTTGACCGGGAAGATCCGGTCGGCCCCAGCAGCGTGGCGGTCGAGGTACAACGGCATCGTGTGACCGTCGGCCATCGCCGGGGTGCGGGCGACCTCGACCGTCTCCATCGTCGCCCGGATCTCGCAGCCGAGGCTGTCCTCTGTCATGCCGAGCGAGGCGAGCATCTCGCGCTGACCCTGCGCGGTGGCACCGCCGTGGCTGCCCATCGCCGGCACGACGAACGGTTCGGCGCCCAGGTCGCGCAATCCGTGGATCGCCCCGCGCAGCAGGGCGACGCGGTCGGTCAATCCCCGCGAACCGCCGCCGACCGCGACCGTCATCCCCGCGGTGACCGACCCCGCCAGGCGCTCGACCACCGATGCGCGAGCGGCGGCCTCGACGTCGCCGACTGCAGCTGTCGTGGGCGCGGCCATCGCCACTTCGGTGAGCCGCGGCACCTCGATGCCCGCCGGGAACGGCAGGTGCACGCCGGCCATCAGCTGTTCCCACGGGCTGTGCATCACACCGTCAGTCACGCCGTCACCGTACCCCTCCGGTGGCGGGCGGCTGCGGGCGCTGGTCGAGGTGCCGCCGCGGCGACCACTGGCGAATCTCTGCGCCGGGCATGCAACGCCGTGCACTACGGTCGCCGGGATGCCGGCCCGGGGTGACGTACGTCTGCGGGGCGCGACCGAGGCCGACTTCGAGGCGATCGCTGCCGTGTTCGGGCGGGCGAACGCCGCGGACGGTGTGCCCGAGATCCTCGCCGCCGACGAGTTGGCCGAGGAGCTGGAGGGTTTCGACCTGGGAACCGACGTGTTGGTGGCCACGACGCCCGACGGCGACGTCGTTGCAGCGGCCTACCCGATGCTGTTCGCCAGCGAGGTGTTGTGGGAGCGCGTCTACCTGTTCGGCGCGGTCGACCCGGACCATCGCCGCCAGGGCATCGGCACCTCGCTGATGACGTGGGGGATCGAGCGCGCCCAACAGTTGCTGGCGGCCTCGCCGCGGGAACTGCCGCGCTTCGTCCGCACCGCCGTGTGGGACACCTGCACCGGGGGCCTGGCGCTGATGCGCAGTCTCGGGCTGGTGCCGGTGCGCTACAACGAGCATCTCCTGCGACCGCTCACGACGCTGCCGGCGGTGTCCCCGCCGAGCGGCATCCGCCTGGTGTCGTGGCCGGACGACCGCGACGACGAGATCCGCGCCGAGAAGAACGCCTCGTTCGCCGACCACTGGGGTAGCACGCCCACCCTCCCGGCGGACTGGGATCAGCAGGTCCGCGGCTTCGGTGCCCGCCCGGACCTCAGCCTGATCGCGATCGACGACGACGATCGGGTCATCGGGCACTGCCTCGTCAAACGGTTCGAGGCCGACGACGCGGCCACCGGGCGCCGCGAGGCGCTGCTCGACAGCATCGGCACGCTGCGCGAGTGGCGCGGCCGCGGGGTCGCCAGCGCGATGATCGCCGCCGCGCTCCAGTCGTGTGCGGCCGACGGGCTGACCCACGCGATCCTTGCCGTCGACAGCGCCAACCCCACGGGCGCGGCGCGCCTGTACCGCGATCTCGGATTCGCGCCGATGCGGCGCGAGACCGTGTTCGAGGTTCCCGGCTGAACGCACTCGCGGCCGGGGCGGGCAGCACGGATCGTGCTGGGATGCGGACGCGTCGCCCGCAGGGTTTGCGAGCATCCCCGGTTGGCCGGATGAATCGCGGGTGACCGGATGCATAGGGTGACCGTATGACGACGTCAACGAACCCAGCGGCCGTGATGCCCACCACCCCCGTCGAGCAGATCCCCGGCGTGGTGGCCGCAGCGCGGGCCGCCTTCCACGCCGGGACGACCCGTCCTGTGGCGTGGCGCACGGCCGCGCTCACCAGGCTGCGCGAGCTCGTGGTTGCCCGCGAGGCTGCGTTGCTCGACGCCCTCGCCGCCGACTTCGCCAAGCCGCGCGCCGAGGCCTGGCTCACCGAGATCGGCTTCGTCCTCGCCGACATCGACCACACGCTGGCCAACCTGCCCGTGTGGGTCAAGCCGCACAAGGTGGTCACCCCGATCACCTTCAAGCCCGGCTCGAGCGAGCTGCGAAGCGACCCGCTCGGCGTCGTGTGCGTGATCGCGCCGTGGAACTACCCCGTGCAATTGCTGCTCGCCCCGATGGTCGCGGCGATCGCCGCGGGCAACGCGGTCGTCGCCAAGCCGAGCGAGCTTGCGCCGGTCACGTCGGCAGCGCTCGCCGCGCTGATCGACGCGCTTGGCGAGCCGGCGATCGGCGTCGTCGAGGGCGGCGTGGCCGAGACCACGGCGCTCCTCGGCGAGCGGTTCGACCACATCCTGTACACCGGGAACGGCCGTGTGGGACGGGTCGTGATGCGCGCCGCCGCCGAGCACCTCACCCCGGTGACGCTCGAGTTGGGCGGCAAGAGTCCGGCGATCGTCAGCGCCAAGGCCAACCTGGGCGTCGCCGCGCGGCGCATCGCCTGGGGCAAGTTCATCAACGCCGGGCAGACGTGCATCGCTCCGGACTACGTGCTCGTCGAACGACCGGCCCACGACGCGCTGGTCGCAGCGATCGGCCGCGAGGTCACCGCGTTCTACGGCGACGACCCGAAGCGCAGCGACGACTACGCACGAATCGTCAACGACGTCCACTTCCAGCGCGTCGCCAAGCTGCTGCACGACGGTCACGTCGCCGTCGGCGGCCAGAGCGACGCCGACACGCGCTACATCGCCCCCACCGTGCTCACCGGGATCACCCGCGACGATCCGGTGATGCACGAGGAGATCTTCGGGCCGGTGCTTCCGGTGATCACCGTCGACTCGCTGGCCGAGGCCGTGGCGTTCGTCAACGCCGACGACAAGCCGCTCGCCCTGTACGTGTTCACCGAGGACGACGACGAGGTGGAGCACGTGCTCGACGCGGCGACCAGCGGTGGGGCGTGCGTCAACGGGACGCTGATGCACGTCTCCAACCCGTACCTTCCGTTCGGCGGCGTCGGCGAGAGCGGCATCGGCGCGTACCACGGCAAGTTCGGCTTCGACACGTTCAGCCACCAGCGCGCGGTGATGACCCGCACCACCAAGCTCGACCCGCCGATGACCTATCCGCCGTACACGGCCAAGAAGCTCAAGCTGGTGCAGCGGGCGATGAAGCTCGGCGACCCGCGGGACCTGCTGACCAAGCTGCGCAGCCGGCTGACGCGCACCCGCTGACGCGCCGCCGGAGACGCGCCGCCGGACCCGTGGTCCTGGTCCTCACGGACCACGGGAACCCTCGCGCACCCCCTGCGTAGAGTCGACGGGGTGACGATCAGCGTGCGTTGGACGGGGCCGGGGCTGCCGCTGGCCCGCGCCGTCGCCGACGAGGTACGTCGTCTGCAGGGCGGCGATCCGCTGTGCCTGGTGCGTGTCGTCACGGCGGACGCGGCGACCAACGACGGCCTTCGCCGGGCGCTGCCGTTCGCCGGTGGCGTGTGCGGGGCCGAGGTCCAGGGTGCGTTGCGCGTCGCTCGCGACCTGGCCGCCGGTCGCATCGGCACCCGCCGCACCGCGCCACCGGTCGCGGTGCTCGCCGCCGTGCAACAGGTGCTCGAAGGCGACCGCTGCCCGGCGGCGCTGGTGGCCTCCCGGTCGCACCCGGCGACGCACGACGCGCTCGTCCAGGCCTGGCAGTCGCTGTCCGGCGTCTTCGTGCTCGGCGATCGCGCCGCCGAGGCCGCGCTCGCGCAGCTCGCCGGCCCGCGCGAGAGCGCCGTCGCCGTGGTCGATGTCGTCCGCCAGGTTCGTGCCACCCTCGTCGGGCAGGGTTGGCTGGACACCGCCACGCTGATGGCCGCGGCCACGAGCGCGCTGGGCGACGCGCCGCTGCCGCCCACGCTGCTTGTCGTCAGCCAGCAGTTCAATCCGGCGCACGTGCCCTTCCTCGGCGCGCTGGCGCAGGCCTCGTCGCAGGCCGCCGTGGTTGCGGTGGCGTTCGGGGACGAGCGGCTGTCCACCGCCGCGCACGTGGCCCGCCTTACCGGCGCTGCCGCGCCCGCCGAGCCTGTCCCCGTGTCCGGTCCGCCGCCCGTCGTCGTGTCCTGCCCCGACCACGACGAGGAGGTCCGCGAGGTCACTCGGCGGGTCATCGGTCTGCTGAACGGCGGCGTGCCCGCCGACCGGATCGCGGTGTACTACCCGCCTTCCGGCCCGCACCAACCGGCGCTCGCTGCGTCGTTGTCCGGTGCGGGGATCCCGGCTCGCGGTCACGTCCGCCCGTCGTTGCGCGGCAGCGTCGCCGGCCAGCTGTTGCGGCTGCTCGTCACCGCGCTCACCGACGGGGTCGGGCGCCAGGTGGTGGTCGAGCTGGCGCGGACTGCGCCGTTCGGTCGATACCTGGACGACTCGGGGATCGAGCGCACCGCGTTCCGCGCGGCCACGCGCTGGACCCGCCAGTGCCGGCAGTTCGGGGTCATCACCCAGGAGGATTGGGATCACTGGGCACCGCCCGACCCGCCGCCCCCGGCCGTGCCGTCGCAGCTGACGCTGGATCTGGGTGTGCTGACCGCCGACCCTGCCGATGCGCCCGCTCCGCCCGATGCGCCCGGTTCGACGCCGGTTGCGGCCGGCGACCCGGCCGGCCAACCCGGCCCCGCCCACCCCGCCGGTGGTCGGTCGGTGTCTGCGATGTCCGGCGATCAGCCGGCGTCCGTCACGTCCGACGACGTGCTCGACCGTGCACTGTGGGGCTTCGTGCGCGGACAGATCCGAGCGCGCGACCGCGCGATCGGGTCCACCACCTGGGCCGAGTTGGCCGCCCGGCTCGGCGCCTGGTGGCGGCTCCACGCAGGCACCGTCGCGTGGCGCGAGCGCGTGTGGGTCGGCTACCCGGCGTGGCAGGCAGAGGCCGCGGTCCAGGTCGAGGCGTTGCTCGAAGGACTGGCAGAACTCGACGACGTCGGGCTGGCACTGCGGCCCCACGTCGCCGCCCGCCTGCTGCTCGCCGCGCTCGACGAGGACGTGGTCACCGCCGAGTCCAAGGGGACTGGCGTGCTCGTCGCCCAGGTGGTTGCCGCGCCCGGCAGCGTCGCCGACCACGTCTTCGTCGTCGGCGCCAATCAGGGGTTCCTGCCGGGCAGCGTGACCGACGACCTGGTGCTCACCAGCCAGCACGGGGACGAACCGTTCGGGGTCCTCACCGGTCCGCGCAGCCGCCCATTGCGCGACGAACGTGGGGTGGTGGCCGCGCTGGGCTCCGCGGGCAGCTCGATCACCGTCACGTACGCGCGGCACGACCTGCGCAACGGCGGCGCGCTGTACCCGGCCACGTTCCTGCCCGCTGGCGGCCATCAGCTCGTGGCCTCGCACGCGGCGAGCGTGCTCGATGCGGGTGACGCGTGGCTGGACGAGGCCGAGTGGTTCGCCGCCGACCCTCGGCGCGCGCACCCTGGCCTGCAGCGGCGCCGCCGGGCGATCAGCGCACGCCTCCAGCGCGCACCGGGCGAGTTCGACGGTCAGGTCGGCAGCCTGGTCGGCACCGGGCGCGCCAACCCGTTCGTCCGGGCGGGTGGCCAGGACCCCGACGAGTTGCGCGCGATCGGCATCACCGCGTTGGAGTCGCTGGGCAAGTGCGGCATGCGCTACTTCGTCGAGCGGGTGCTCGGGGCCACTGCCGAGGACGCCGACGCGATCGAGCTGGCCGACATCGAGCCACGCGAACAGGGCGACCTGCTCCACCACGTGTTCGACTCGTTGCTGCGCGAGTGGCTCGAGCGACACGAGGGCGCCGACGGCCAGGTCCCATGGATCGCCGACGGTCCCGAGTTGGCCCAGCGCGTCGCCCGCGCTGGGCAACTGGTGGACGAGGGCACGGTCGAGCTGCGCGCCAGGCGCCGCCTCGGCCACCCCGAGATGTGGGCAGCACGCCGGGCGCACCTCCTCGCCGCGATCACCGACCAACTCACGTACGAGATGCGCACGGGTGTCCGGCCGGTTGCCAGCGAGCTCACCTTCGGTGCTCCCGACGAGCGCCCGGTGGTGTGGGAAGGCGCCCACGGCGCGGTCGCCTTCCGCGGCTCGATCGACCGGGTCAACCGGATCGACGGACAGCTCGAGGTGGTCGACTTCAAGTCGGGGTCACGGCGGCCGTACTCGTCGATCACGCCGAAGCAGCCGCTCGGCGCGGATCGTGGTTCGCTGCAGCTGCCGCTGTACGGGTGGGCCGCCGAACAGGTACGCGGCGAACGTGTCGATCGGGCGCTGTATCAGTTCGTCGGCAAGGGCAAGCCGGACAAGCCGATCGCGGTGACGCTGGACGACGAGACGCGCCAGGCGTTTAGAGATCGCCTCGACGAGCTGATCGGTCAGGCGCTCGGTGGCAGCTTCGAGCCGGGCGAGGTGGACGAGCAGTACCCGTGCCGGGTGTGCGCGCCCGACGGCATGGGCGGCGACGACGTCAACCAGCGGCGCCTCACATGGCGGCGGCCGTGACCCCGCCCGCGACCGAACCCGTGACCGCGCCCGTCGCCGCGCCCGTCGCCGTGCGACCGCCGGCCGCCGGCCTGGCGGACCGGGGGGACCGTCTTGCCGCACAGACCGACGTCGGCAGCGGGTGGGTGCTGTCGGCCGGTGCCGGTGCCGGCAAGACCGAGACGCTGGTCGGCCGACTCGGCACGGTCCTCGGTGCCGGTGATGATGCCGGTGACGGGGAGGCCGCGCCGGGTGATGGGCGGCGGGTCGTGGCGATCACGTTCACCGAGCGCGCCGCACGTGACCTGATCCACAAGATCCGCGAGCGCTTCGGCGACACGTTCGCGGGAGAGCAGATGTTCGTCGGCACGATCCACGGCTTCTGCCTGTCGATCCTGCGGCGCTTCCCGCTGGAGGCCGGTCTGCCACCGGTGTTCCGTACCGAGTCGGAGATGATGACCCGGGTCGACGCGGCCGGCCGAGCCCGCTCGACGCGCTGGGCGTTCTTCGAGGCCGTCGCCGCCGCCGGCGACGAGGCCCGGGATGCCGTCGCAGCGCTGGTCGCGACCAACGCGATGATGCACTTCGACGTGCTGGTCGGCGCGATCGAGCGTGACTGGGACCGGTTCGACCGGGTGACGCTGCCCACCCCGGGCGCATGGCGATCCCAACTCGCCGCGCTCGACAGCGTGATCGGGATCCTCGACAACGCCGACGTGCCCGCCGGGTTTCGCAGCACGCTCGAGGCAGCGTTGCCTCGGCTGCGCGGCGCCCGGGATGCGCGCACCTTGGATAAGGCGGCACGCTTCCTGGTCGACGACATCAGCCCGGGGAACAGCAAGACCTACCGAGCCGTGTTCGACGACGGCTTGGGCCGCGCCCGCCGGGCCGTGTACCACGCCGCGCTGGCCCACGTGCTGGCGCTCCTGGTACCGATCGTCGTACGCGCCGCACGCGAACGTCAGCGTGGCGGGTCGATCAGCTTCGACGACATCTTGGTCCTCACTCGGGTGCTGCTCGAGACCAACCCGCGCGTGCTCCGAACGGTGCGCGCCGAGATCGCCCACCTGTGCGTCGACGAGTTCCAGGACACCGACCCAGTCCAGTACGCGATCGTGCGCCTGCTGACCGACCCGGACCCGGCAGCCGACGATGGCGATCCGCGGCCGGTGCTGTTCGCCGTCGGCGACCCGAAGCAGTCGATCTACGCGTTCCGCAATGCCGACGTCGGGCTGTTCGACGAACTGCGTTCGTTGCCGCACTTGCAACCGGGCATCCTGTCGGCCAACTTCCGGTCACGCCCGGCGATCCTGGCGTGGGTCAACGATGTCTTCGGGCCGTGGTTCGGCGCCGACCAGGGCCAGGTGCCCTTCCAGGCGCTCGACGCCCAGGTCGTGGACGCTCCCGCCCAGGTCCACGTCCTCGGCGGGCCAATCGACGGTCCGTCGGCCGAGGCCGCGGCAGCCCAGTCGCAAGACATCGTTGCCGTCATCGCCGCCGCTCATGGGTCGTGGCCCGTGCGCGACGGCGACGGCACCCGCGCCGCCCGCTACGGCGACGTCGCCGTCCTCGTCCGCCGCCGCGCCGACTTGGTCGCGCTCGAGCCGCGACTCGTCGCAGCCGGCATCCCATACGTGATCGAGGGCGGCACGTTGCGCTACGAGACGCGTGAGGTGCGCGACCTGTTGCGCGTGCTGCGCGCGGTCAACGACCCGTCGTCGCCGCTCACCGTCGTCACCGCGCTGCGTACCTCGGTGCTCGCCGTGTCCGACGTGGAACTGGTCGCCCATCGCGCCGAACCGCAGTCCTCGTGGGACCCCTCGGCGGACAAACGGTCCGGTGATCCGGCCGTGCTGCGCGCCTTCGCGCAGCTACGCCGGTGGATCCGTCAGCGGCCGTACACACCGCCTCCGGACATCTTGGCGACGATTGCTCGCGACGGCTTCTCGTGGGCTGCCTCGGCCAGCGATCCGGCGACGCAGCGCGCCTCGTGGCGCCGGCTGCGCACGGTGATCGACGAAGCCCGCGACTGGTTCCAGCAGACCGGCGGCTCGCTCACCGACTATCTGGCGTTCGTCGACGCGATGGTCGACGAGGACGAGCGGCGCAACGTGTCGACCGACGAGACCGACGACGATGCCGTGCGCGTCCTTACCGTCCATGCGGCGAAGGGCTTGGACTTCCCGATCGTCGTCGCCGCCGGCCTTGGGTTCAACCGACCACCGGCCGACCACACCCGGGCCCGTTTCACCGGTGACGGCGTCGAGGTCAAGATGGGTGCGACGTTGCGCACCGCCGGGTTCAGCGCCGACTCCGACGCCGACGCGGCGCGGCGCGAGGCCGCCCGGCTGGTGTACGTGGCATGTACAAGGGCCCGCGATCATCTCGTCGTGTGCGTCCACTACGGCAAGCGCTCGTACACCTGTGTGGCCAGGGAGATCGCCCCGTTCGTCACGGCGGATGACGCCAGTGTGTTCCCCGCGGTCGACGAGCTGGAGCCGCCGCCGATCGCCCCGCTCGACGTCGACGTGGCGTCGCCGCGTCCACGCCGTGCCCCGTGGACGATCCGCTCGAGCATTGCCGCGACGCAGGTGGCCACGCTGCCCCGTGCCGACGCCGCACCGGCAGTCGGCGCCGATGCCGCGCCAGACCAGCACGGTGCCGATGCCGCGCCGGACCAGCCGGCCGTGGTCGACAGCGTGCACAGCAAGCCACCGCGCAGCGCCGCAGCGTTACCCGAGCAGGTCGGCCGCTACGGCACGGTGATCGGCCGCGCGGTGCACGGGGTGATGCAGCACGTCGACCTCGCCGACCCGGCGCGCGACCGTCAGGCGCTGATCGCGCTGCACGCCGCGGCCGAGGAGGTTCCCGTCGAGCTACTCGGCTATGTCGGTGACCTGGTCGCCTCGCTGGTCGCCGGGCAGGCGTTCGCGCGGATGCAGGCCGCGCATCACGCCGGCACCGTGCGGCGCGAGATGTACGTCGGCGGCCAGGTCGCCGACCAAGGTGTCTACGGGATCATCGACGCGGTCTGGAACACCGCCGACGGGTTCGTCGTCGTCGACTTCAAGACCGACCATGCCCGCGAGCCGGACGCGGTGCTGCGCGCCCGGTACACGGCGCAGCTCCAGTCGTATGCGCTGGCGTTGACCGCGGCGACCGGCAGGCCCGTCGCCGAACTGCTGCTCTCGGTCGCCGTCGCCGACGGCAGCCCCGCGGTGACGCTGCCGATCCCGCTGCCCGCGTGATCCGCGGGGCGCGCCGGGCATGGCGTACTCAGCGCGGCGGCTTCAGCAACGCGGCGACCGTTCGTTCCAGGGTGTCGATGCCGGTGCGCTTGGTCGCGCTGACCCAGTACACGTCACCCTCGTCCAGCTGGCAGGCCGCGGCGAGCTGCTGCTTGCGGCCGGCCAGCTTGGAGGGCTTGACCTTGTCCAGCTTGGTCGCCACGACGGCGTAGGGAACCTCGTTGGCTTGCAGCCAGGCGAGCATCGCCTGGTCGAGTTTGGTCGGTCCGATCT
>CAZMHG010000042.1:10388-12162 GCA_964565975.1 uncultured Ilumatobacteraceae bacterium
GACGAGCACCATCACCAGGCTCAGCGGCTCGCGCTCGAGCAGGTAGCCCTCGATCATCGCCTGCCAACCGGCCTTCTCGCGACCGGGAACGGCAGCAAACCCGTAGCCGGGCAGGTCGACCAGCGTGCCGCCCGCCGACGTGCTGAACAGGTTGATCAGCTGGGTCCGTCCGGGCGTGTTGGAGACGCGGGCGAGTTGGCGCTGGTTGGCGAGGGCGTTGATCAGGCTCGACTTGCCGACGTTGCTGCGCCCGACGAAGGCCACCTCGCACGGCGAATCCGGCAGGTCGGTGTATCGCTTGGCCGAAGTGACGAACGTCAGGCGCAGTGTCACGGACAGAGGACCCGGTCAGAGCGCGCCGAAGAACGCCGTCACGGCGTCGTCGAGCAGCGCCTGGTTCTTGGCGAACACGAGGTAGAAGCCCTTGACGTCGTCGCCGACGACGAAGGCGATCCCGTCGTCCATCGTGAACTGCAAGCCCTTCACCCCGCCTGCCGTGCCAGGGGTGACGTTGCCCTCGGGTTGCGACAGCGTGTTGGCGAACTGCAGCAGCGCGCCGCCGGCCATCGGCTTGTCCGGGGCGAACGCGGCGACCTGGGCGAAGTTGACGCCCGACCCGTCGAACACGTCGACCAGCGTGTAGCGACCGGCCGAGACGTTCGTCGCCTCGTTGAACCCCAACGCGTCGAGGAACCACTGCACGTCGGTCAGTGCGACGCGCTTGAAGGTGAACTCGCCGGCGGGGTGGAGCAACGGCACCAGGTCGTCGTAGCGCTTGGCCCCGCCGGGCGCGACGCTCGCCGTGGAATCCGGCGTGGTGTCCTCGACCACGTCCGAGCCCGGCGGCTCGGTGCCGATGGGCTCGGTCCCGAGCGGCTCGGTGTCGGGCGGGGTCGTCACCGGATCGGTCGCCGCCGTCGTGTCGAGCGGTGTCGTGTCGAATGGCGTCGTGTCGAGCGGCGTCGTGTCGAGCGCTGTCGTGTCCAGCGGCTCGGTCGCTGTCGGCTCGGTGGCCGGCGTCGCACGCGACGAGAACGGGGGCGGCGGCGCGCCCGTCGACCGCGTCACCGCCGGGGCGTCCGTGGCGGCGGCCGTGGCCGCCGCGGTGTACATCGCCTGCATCTCGCACCGTTTGGCGCCGAAGTTGACGACCAGCTGGTTGGTCTCGGCGATCGTCGAGTTCAGCCGGGCGACCTTCTCGCCGAGCACGGCGGAGTTCCCTTCGGCGGCGGCGACGGCGATCTGGTTGAGCAGTGCGCGGTCATCCTGCAGGTTGGACAGGAACGTCTCGACGTCCGACTGGATCGGCTGGGGCACCTGCAGCGCCCCGGCGGCGGCGATCGCTGCAGTGAACTGACTCTCGGCGACACGGGCCGACGTGGCGATCGCCGCCAGCGTCTTGGCACCTGGGTTGACCAGCCCGAGATCGAGCGTCCGGCAGACGTCGTCGAGCTTGGTGGTGAACCCGCTCACCGTGGCGGCGTCCGACTTGGAGCACCCGGCGATCGACAACGACGCAGCGGCGACCCCGCCGATGATCGCGCCCGCCCGGCGCGTCAGCATGTCCCGACTCTTCGCGCCGCATCGTGCGACCTGCATCAAACCCTCCGAACGGCCGTCCACACTGTACGACCCGGCCTCGCCGCGCACCGGTCATGCCCACGGTGACGAGCGGCCCTGCCGAAAACGCACATCAGCGGCCCGCAGGCCGCCGATGTGGTGGTCGAGACCGGCGTCGATCCGGTGACCCTACGCTTTTCAGGCGTATGCTCTG
>CAZMHG010000043.1:0-12055 GCA_964565975.1 uncultured Ilumatobacteraceae bacterium
CACCCGTTCGAGGTCGGTGATCGCGCCGTCTGGCCGGTTTGGACTGTTCACATCCAGGATCGTGCCACGTCGCCGTCGACGGTCCACGGCCTGTCCGGGATCCACCGCAGCGCGCCGGCGCCGATCCCGGCCGCAGCCGCACCGGCGGCCTGCACGGCGCGGGCGACGACTTCGTCCAGGGACGGGCGCTCACCCGCAGCAGCCAGCCCCAGGGTGTGCGCCACGATGCCGAGCACCGCCGGCGGGTCCACCCCCAGCGCGGCAAGGTCCCTCATGGTCACTGCGCCGTGGCGTTTGGCAAGGCGCGCCCCGTCCGGGCCCACGGCGAGCGGCACGTGCACGTAGGCCGGTGTGGCCAGGCCGAGCAACCGCTGCAGGACCACCTGGCGGGGTGTGCTCGCCAGCAGATCGTCGCCGCGCACCACCTGGCCGACGCCCTGGGCGGCGTCGTCCACGACCACCGCCAGGTTGTACGCCGGGACACCGTCGTTGCGGCGCAGGACCACGTCGTCGACGACACCGGTGTACGGGCCGCAGCGCTGGTCGTCGACGGTGACGCGCTGCATCGACGCCGGCGTGCGCAGCCGAACGGCCGGCCGGCGGTGGGTCGCCCGGCGGGCGGCGCGATCGGCATCGGTCAGGGCGCGGCACGTGCCGGGGTACGCGGCGAGCTCGCCGTGCGGCGCGGCCGACGCCTCGCGGATCTCCCGGCGGGTGCAGTAGCACTCGTAGGTCAGCTCTGCTGCGGCCAGGCCGGCGATCGCCGCGTCGTAGCTGGCGAACCGTTCGGACTGGCGCACGACCGTGTCCTGGCTCTCAAGACCGAGGGCAGCGAGGTCGGCAAGTTGGCG
Organism: uncultured Ilumatobacteraceae bacterium; assembly: GCA_964565975.1. Taxonomy (GTDB): domain Bacteria; phylum Actinomycetota; class Acidimicrobiia; order Acidimicrobiales; family Ilumatobacteraceae; genus JAKOUY01. The sequence continues at coordinate 852 of CAZMHG010000043.1, forward strand.
GTGCTCGTGTTCGGCCGACGACGCGACCCGGTCGAGATCCTCCATCCGCACGACCCACGATCCACCCACCGAAACGGCAGCAAGGTACGACAGCAGGGCCGTGCGCAGATTGCCGAGGTGCAGATCGCCGGTCGGTGACGGCGCGAACCGACCTCGGGGCAACGCCGCTGGAGCCGAGCCGTGTCCTACACTCCGCGATCGTAACGATCGGTTACGGAGGGAGTGCGAGTGTTCTGTTCCAACTGCGGGAAGTCAGTGCAGGCGCGACACCGGTTCTGCAGCTTCTGCGGCACGCCGCTGGCGCCCGCCGACGACGAGTCCGCGCGCACCGGACAGGACACGCACGACACCAGCGCCGGCACCAGCCCCGCCGACCTCCCCGGCGACGGCGAGGTCGGCGGCCCGTCCGGGTTCACCGAGCCGACCCCGATCGTCGCTCGCACCTACGGCATGCACAGCACCGACGACGACCCCGACCTGCCAGCGGCCGGATCCACCACAGCGTCGGCGGCGCTGGCGTCTGTCTCGCCGGACGCCCCCGACCCCACCGGCTCGCCTACCGCGTCGGGTGCGCCAGCGTCGTCGACGGCGTCGTGGGAAGTGGTCGAGCAGACGCCGATGACCGCGCCGTCGTGGTCCGAACCGCCGGCCAGTCGCGGTCCGTACGCCGGGTCCGGCGCTTCGGGGGCGATGTACGACCAGTACGCCCGAAGCCAGACCACGGACTACCAACCGAGCTACCAGCCTGCCTATCAGCCGACGTATCAGGCAACGACGGTGCAGCCGGTGGCTGCCGGATACGCCGGTGGTTATGGCCAGCGGGCCGCTCCGGCCGCCTACCCCGATGCGTATGCCGCCGGCTACGACCCGTACGCCGCCGCCCCCGTCCCGCCGCGCCGGGTCACCGTGTTGATGGTGATGTGCGTGCTGCTCGCCGCGGCGGCGATCGCGGCGATGGTCCCCCAGGTGATCGCCACCGACACGGACGGCCTGCTCTCGCCGTTCACGCTCAAGGAAGTGGCCGGCAACTACGTGCCGGTCGGCATCGTCCTGGCGATCGCCGCGCTCGCCGCCGTCGTGCTGCGCGCCGGCGTTCGCCGCTTCGGCACCGGGCTGGCCAGCGGGGTCGGGCTCGCCGCGACCGGGTGGGCGGTGATGCTCATCGGGCACTGCGTCCAGGTGCTCGACGCGCTCGAGCACGACGCCATCCTGGCCGGCGCCAAGCAGCTGACCAAGACGTACGACGTCGGCTTCTTCATCCTCTGCGGCGTCGCCGTCCTCGGGGTGGTCGTGTTCGCGCTCGGTCTGCCGGGTTCCAGCTTCGACGGGTTGGACCGCTACAACCCGCTGGCCGCGGTGCTCGGTGTCGCCGGGACGGTGGCTCTCGCCGCCGGGCCGCTGCTGCCGATGAACGCCGGGTCGTGGGCCGACAACGTCGACACCAACACCACACCCGTCGGTTCGATCGTGGCTCGCCTCGCCGTCCTCGCGCTCGTCGCCCTCACCGGCCTGGTCGGCTTCCTCAACGGTCGGCGCTGGGGGCTCGGTGTCGCCGCCGGCGGGGCGTTGACCGGTGTCGTGCTGTGGGTCACGTCACTGATCGGCAGCGACGGCTGGGTCGGTCACGGCGGCAACGGTGCAGGTGGCGCCCATCTCGGCGGGTCGGCACCTGGCACGCGCACGGCCAACCCTGGCTCGATCTCGTTGGCGCCGCACGTGGTGACCACGCTCGGCGTGGTCGGCATCGTCCTGGCGATCGGTGTCGCCGTCGGGCTGGACCGCCGCCGCAACATCGCCTGAGCGGCGAGCGCGTCAGGCGGCTTCGCGGTCAGTCGGCTTCGACGACCACGACCGACGTCTCGCGGGAAGCGGGGACGAGCACCAGGGCGATGACCGCCAGGAACGCCGCGCCGGCCATGAAGGTCAGCGTGACCCAGCCGAACGCCTTGAAGTACGGCGTCGCGCAGGGCACACCGATCTTGCACGACTGCGATTCGAGCGAGGGGATGTGCTCGACCAGGTTGTGCCAGATGCTGACGCACAACCCGGCCGCCGCCAGGGCGAGCGCCTCCCAGCGCGCCAGCGGGCGGCGGAAGATCGCACTGATGCCCAACACCACGGCGAGCGGGTACATCGCGCAGCGCTGGTACCAGCACAGCTTGCACGGTGCGAAGCCGACCCGCTCGCTGAAGTACAGGCTGCCGAGCGTCGCCCCTGCGGCCACGGCGAAGGCGAGCCACGTCCGCCATGGCCGCACGACAGCGAACAGTTGCTCGGCCCACGACGAACCGGGTGCCAGGCGGGCGGCAAGCAGCACGACCGCCCCGATCAGGGCGACGAACGCCAACATCGCGCTCAGCTTCTCGACGAACTCGATCTCGGTGCCACTCACCGTGGCGATCAGGACGGACATGTTCCCCAGTGTGGCAGGAAGATCGGCCGGCGCAGCCGGCAGGCCGACCACCAGCCGGGCGCGGTGACCTGCGGCCCGCCGCGCCGCAGCCGGCTGCCGTAACGTGCGCCGGTGGACGCCGATCCGCCCCGCCCGGCCCGCTACAAGACGCCACCGCCAGGCGCGCCGAACGTGGTGCTCGTCGTGCTGGACGACGTCGGTTACGGCCAGCTCGGCTGCTTCGGCGCCGGGTTCGCCACGCCGCACATCGACCGCCTCGCTGCCGCCGGGCTGCGCTACCAGCGGTTCCACGTCACCTCGATCTGCTCGTCGACCCGCGCTGCGCTGCTCACCGGCCGCAACCACCACGCGGTCGGCGTCGGTCTGACGCAGGAGTCGACGATGATCCACGCGGGGTACACCGGGCGGATCCCCAAGAGCGCGGCGCTGCTGCCGCGGGTGCTCGGCGATCACGGCTACTCCACGTTCGCCGTGGGCAAGTGGCACCTGACGCCGGCTTCGGAGTACTCGCTCGGATCGCCGGTCGAGCGCTGGCCGGTGGGCATGGGTTTCGAGCGCTTCTACGGCTTCCTCGGCGCCGAGACCAGCCAGTGGGCCCCCGACCTGGTGCGCGACAACACGCCGTGCGACCCGCCGCGCACGCCTGCCGAGGGCTATCACCTCACCGAGGACCTGGTCGACGAGTCGATCCGGATGATCCAGAACCAGCAGCAGGCGACGCCCGGCAAGCCGTTCTTCTGCTACCTGGGAACCGGCGCGGCGCACGCACCGCACCACGTCCCCGAGCAGTGGATCAGGCCATACCACGGCGCGTTCGACCACGGGTGGGAGGCCGAGCGGGCAGCGACGTTCGAGCGCCAGGTCCGCCTCGGCGTCGTCCCTGCGGGGACCACGCTCACCGCTCGCCCGTCCTGGGTGCCGGCGTGGGATTCGCTGAGTGCCGACGAGCGTCACGTCTACGCCCGCTACATGGAGGTCTTCGCCGGGTTCGTCACCCACACCGACCATCACCTCGGCCGCCTGTTCACCTACTTGGCGGACAGCGGGTTGGCCGAGAACACGATCGTGATGCTCCTGTCGGACAACGGTGCGAGCAGCGAGGGCGGCGTCACCGGGACGCTCAACGAGAGCTCGGCGTGGATGGGTGCCCGCCAGGATCTGGCCGAGGCGATCGCCCACCTCGACGAGCTCGGCGGCCACCGCCAGTTCAACCACTACCCGTGGGGATGGGCGTGGGCCGGCAACGCCCCGTTCCCGCTGTGGAAGCGCTACTCGTGGCTCGGCGGCGTGCGCACCGCGCTGATCACGCAGTGGCCGGCGCGGATCGGCGCAGACCACGCGGGCGCCGTTCGGCCACAGTTTTGCCACGCCAACGACGTGTACCCGACGCTGCTCGAGGCGATTGGTGTCACCGCGCCAAGCGTGATCGACGGGGTCGCCCAGCAGCGCATCGACGGCTCCAGCTTCGCGGCGACGTTCACGGAGCCCGCCGCCCCCGAGCACCACCTGCGCCAGTACTTCGAGATGCACGGCTCGCGGGCGATGTACGCCGACGGCTGGAAGGCGACCACGGACTGGGTCTCGCCGCTGTTCGGCGAGCGTGACCACATCCCCGGCAGCGTCGACCACGCCACCGATCGGTGGGCGCTGTTCGACCTGCGTGCCGACTTCGCCGAGGCCCACGACGTGTCTGCCGAGCACCCGGCCCGGGTCGCCGAGCTGGTCGCCTTGTGGGATCACGCGGCGGAGGAGAACCAGGTGCTGCCGCTATTCGAAGGCGTTCGCCTGGACCTGGCCGAGCCACCCGAGTACCCGCGGCCGGTTCGCGCCGTGTACCACCCTGGCGGGGCGCGGGTCAGCGAGCAACGCCTGCCGCCGATGACCGGCGGTTTCACGATGACGGCACGGATCACGCTCGACGGCCGCTCACCGGGCGGCGGCGACGGGGTGCTCGGGGCACTCGGCGATCGCCACGGCGGGTTCGCCCTGTACGTCGTGGACGGGCACCCGACGTTCGCCATCGCCACGTTCGGGATCACCGCCCGGCTGCGCGCCCCGTGGGCACTTGCGCCGGGCACGCACGAGATCGCCGTGCGCTACGCGGGCCCGCGGGCCCGCCGCCTGGCGATGACCGTCGACGGTGCGGCCGCCGACGAGACCGAGCTGGCGATGCCACCGTTCTTCGCCAACGTGTCCACGGGCGCCGGCGGGCTGCTCGTCGGGCGCGATCGCGGCTTCGCCGTGACCGACGACTACGAGCCGCCGTTCGCCTTCACCGGTGCGCTGCACGAGTTGGTCATCGACTCCACCCGCCCCGACACGCCGGCCGAGCACGCCGCGAAGCTCGACGCGGCGACCGCCGCCGACTAACCCGCCCTCGTCGCCGGTACTAACCCGGCCTCGCAACCGGTACTGGCAGGGTACGCGCCGCGGCGCGAAGCTTCCGGGCATGCAGACCTTGCCGCCGCGGGCCACGTTCACCAGCTTCGAAGGGTCCACCGCCCAGGACTGGGCCGGGATCATGCAGCACATCCAGGTGACGCAGAGCCTCGTCGCCGACAACGTCATCGAACAGATGCACAAGCTACGCAGCGACCACGGTGGGTTCCCGGTCGACCGGCTCGAACACTCGCTGCAGACGGCGACTCGTGCCGAGCGGGCCGGGCGCGACGACGAGTACGTGCTGTGCGCGCTGTTGCACGACATCGGCGACACGTTGGCGCCGTTCAACCACCAGTCGATCGCCGCCGGGATTCTCAAGCCGTTCGTCAGCACGGCCAACCACTGGATGGTCGAGCACCACCACATCTTCCAGGGGTACTACTTCTGGCATCACCTCGGCCTGAACCGCGACGCCCGCGACGGGTACCGCGACTCGCCGTACTACGACCAGACCGAGGAGTTCTGCGCGCTGTACGACCAGACCGCGTTCGACGCCACGTATCGCAGCCAGCCGCTGGAGCACTACGAGCCGCTGATCCGCCAGGTGTTCACGCCGGCCGGCGTCACCTCGGATCTCGAGTCGCGGTACGCACCCGAGCGCTGAGAACAACGCGTCCGGCGCGTGGCGGGCCCGCTCACTAGCGTCCGGCCGGTGCGATGGGATCCAGTGCAATACGGGCGTTTCGCGGCCGAGCGCGGCCGTCCGTTCGACGACCTCCTCGGCCGTGTGCAGATCGAGCGTGCTCCGCGGTTCGTCGTGGATGCCGGGTGCGGACCGGGCAACCTCACCGCGACTGTGCTCGACCGGTGGCCGGGTGCCGACGTGGTCGGCTTCGACGCCAGCGAGGAGATGATCGCCGCGGCGCAGCCGCTCGCCGGCGCGCACCTGCGATTCGAGGTCGCCGACGTCGGCACCTGGGCGTCGGATCGGCCGGTGGACGTGATGGTCTCCAACGCCGTACTGCAATGGGTGCCCGGCCACCTGGCCCTGCTGCCGCGGCTGGTCTCGCTGCTCGCGCCGGGTGGATGGCTGGCCATCCAGGTCCCGGGCAACTACCGCGATCCGTCGCACACGCTGATCGACGAGCTGCGCGGGTCGGCCCGATGGTGCCCGCTGATCGGCCCCGACGCCGCGCCGCATCTGTCGCGCTGGCAGGACGTCGCGCAACCGGTCGACTACTTGGATGTGCTCGCCGGGTGCCCGACGGTCGACCACGTCGACGTGTGGGAGACGACGTATCAGCACGTCCTGGACGGTGACGACCCGGTGTTCGAGTGGATGCGTGGCACCGGCCTGCGCCCGACGTTGGCCGCGCTGGCCGACGACGATCAGCGCGGCGAGTTCGCCGACCAGTACCGGGCCGCGCTGCGCGCCGCCTACCCCCGGCGCACGTTCGGCACGGTGTTGGCCTTCCGCCGACTGTTCGCGGTCGCCCGCCGGCGCTGACCGCCGACTCGTCGGACGAACCTCGACCGCTCACGCTCGGCCACGTCGAGCGCGTCCCCACGCAGCCGGGCGGGGCCAGACCCGTCGGCGACCCCGAGCCGTGCCGCGGTGATCTGGCGGCAGGGCTGCGAGACTGGGTGAATGCTCGTGCTGCGAGGGACGAAGAAGCTGCGCGACCGGGTCAAGGGCCAGCCAGCGACGGCGGACGACGTATCGACGACGGTGTTGGGGGACTGGTTCGCCACGGCGCTGTTCTGGAAGCCGCAGGTCGCGCTGTTGGTCAACCAGCGGACGCTCCTGCCGGTGTTCATGCCGCTCGCGCCCGCGGCGACACTCGTCGCCCGCATCCCGGAGGCGATCGCCACCGCGCTGCGCAATCAGGGCGCCAGCGAGGCGTTCATCGCAGCCGAGCTCGCGGCGATGGGCGAGGTCCGCATCGCGACCACGAACGACCGCAGCACGCTCGGCGTGATGAACGAGTTCGCGTTCCAAGGCGAGTGGCACGCCATGGAGGGGCTTACCGACCTCGAAGCGCTCAGCTACCGGTTGTCGTCGCTGATCCTCGGACCCCTCCACCACCGCCACGGATCACCCGACCGCGAGCTCGCCGCCATGCTCCGAGGCGGCACGTCGAACGTTGTCGAGCTGCGCCCACGGTCTGCGCCGCCTCCGGTACGCCACGCCGGCAACCAGGGCCAGGTGTTCCAGCTGAAGGTGACGCTCGCCGTCATCAAGCCGCCGGTGTGGCGGCGGATCCTGGTGCATGCATCCACGCCGCTCGACCGCCTGCATGAGTACATCCAGGCGGCGTTCGGCTGGTGGAACTATCACCTCTACGAGTTCGAGATCGACCGCGTTCGCTACGGCATCCCCGACCCCGACTGGGACGTCGGGCCGCCGGTCAAGCAGGCGCGTCGCGTCAAGCTCGGCAACGTCGCCGACGTCGGCGACTCGTTCACGTACTCCTACGACTTCGGCGACGGCTGGGAGCACAAGATCACCGTCGAGAAGTCGATGCCCGTCGCTGCCGACGGCCGACGTGCCTGCCCGCCCGAGGATTGCGGCGGACCGTGGGGCTACGAGGAACTCCTGCAGATCATCGCCGACCCCTCCCACCCCGAGCATCAAGAGCGGGCCACGTGGGCCGGCGAGTGGGGCGGCGGCAAGCTCGACCCCGAGTCGTTCGATACGAGCGAGTTCGAGGAGAACCTCGCCTTCCTCCGCAACGCCGCGCTCGACTGAGCAACTGGGCGAGCTGCCGTTGGCAGCGCTGTGCCACCCCGGGCGACGTTGGACGCTTCCCGGTGAGCAAGCCACACGTTGTCGGAGGACGATCGTGCAAGAGCTCCGACGGAGCACGAGCGCCTCGGCCTAATGGTCAGCCGAGAACCGGTGCCTGGAGCTCAACCGTGGACACGACCAGCTCGGCAAACAGAGCGTCCGCATCACGGTGCTGATGGTCGGCCGCTCGCTGGAACAGTGCCATCGGGTCCTCGGGCATCGGATTGCGCGGTCGCATCCAGAAGACCTGTGCCTTGCGGGAGTCCATGCGTTTCAGGGCACCCGGCAGATCCAGTAAGAGTGCGCCGGTAGCGCGGATCGGATCGTCGCCGACGCCTTCGATGGCGAACACCTTCAGCTTTGTGGCGACGATTGCCGCCAGCTCCTTCGGGTTCTTGAGCATCTTGTAGTTGTTGGTGACCAGTCCCTGAAAGCCCAACTGGTGCAGGGCGACGACCAATGCTCGGTCGTCGAGGACGGAGAGTCTTGGGTCGATCTTGCGGAGCGGGATCAGCTCGATGTCGACGATGAAGTCGGCGAGTGCTGCGAGGATCGGTGTAGGGAAGTTCTGGTCGAGCGCGAGGCGATGGGGCCGGCGCGGCGCCATCAGGCGGCGGGCACCAGTGTGCCGAGCGAGCGCTCCAGTTCGATCGCCTCGGCCAGGCTCTCGCGGGCCTCGTCCGGGTACAGCCTGGCGACGTCGTCGAGCGTGTACCCGCGGCCCGCAAGCGCGGCGATCGTCACGGTGGTCAGTCGTGATCCTTCGAGGTGAGGTTCGCCGGCGCACTTCCCTGGCACGATTCGAAGGTGCTCGCGTGGTCGACGCAGATCCGGGCCGGTGGAGTCGGTGCCTTCGAACGGGCCGAGAAGATCGAGCCACTCAGCGAGCACGCCCTGTCCGCTGAGATCATGCGTGGCCTCCGAAGTGACGATGACAATCGCGCCGGTCAGATCCACGAACAGCGGTGACGCCCCCGCTCGTCCGTCCCAGAGGTCGAGACCCTGTTCGTCGAGCTGTGCGAGGGCGTCGCGGACGTGTCGCATTGCCGACGCCGGACGGACGTCGTCGCCGAGCCGCTTCGGGTGACGCAACCACGAGACGATCCGAAGTGCCATCAGGTCGGCGTACGACCACAGCTTCTCACGCTCCGGCGAGATGCTCGGCACGACCACGCCTCTGCGAGCCCAGTCGTACACGGTCGAACGAGGGACACCTGACAGGGCCGCCGCACGGCGTGCGTCGTAGCAGCCGTCGAATGCAAGCACTGCGCCCATGTCCCCTCCTTTGGTGGCATCGCCGATGGTATCCCTGCACCAGCGGTCCCACCCGGGCTTTCGGTTCGCCCTTGCCGGAAGATGTGGTTTCGAGGGAGCTGGAACCGGTGGCGAGCGCGCCGTGCGCTGCGTCGGCCACCCGTCCAGGGTCGTTCTAGGCCACGTGCTCCGCACCGACCTGGAACGTGATCGAGAAGCGGTAGGAGCGCAGCCGCCTATCCACATCGAGGCTGCTCGACGAGTTCCTGGCCGGCCGCGCCCAGCCGGCACACGTGTGCTCTCGACGGCCGGGCTGGTGGAGTTGGCCGAGAGCGAGCAGGGCGCCGGAATGATGCTGTCCGTCGCGTTGCTCGACGCGCTCGATGCCGTCTTCGACGAGTGTGGTCTATTGCATTGGCAGGGCGAGCTGGCCGGCCGCGTCCCAACGGGCTTCGCGTAGCCGTCTGTCGCGATTGCGTGCGCGGCGGTCCGCCTGGTTGTCGGCTGCGGATCCAGCGAGCAGATGCGCCGGGTTGAAGCACGGCGGGTTGTCACACGTATGCCGAATCAGCACGTTTGTCGTCGGCGATTCGCCCATCGCGAGAAACCACGCGTATCGGTGAGCGCGCCAGTGCCGCTGCTGGACCATGAGCGTGCCGTAGCCGTCGCTGTCGCGGTAGCCGGTGAACAGCCAGCAGCCCGTCACCGAGTCGACCTGGCCGTGGCAGGCCAAGAACTCCGCGAGGGAAAGCGTCCGGCGAGCCACACCAGCAGTGTGCCATCGGGGTGTAGGGCGGTTGTGCCCACACCTTGCCGATGTGAACGAGCAGCCTGACGATCTCGACGCATGGGAACAGGCCGAGGCGGCCCGCTGGCACGCCTGCCTCCGCCAGCGTCAGGTCGCTGATCCCGAGGAGCGCGCCGGTCTCGTCGCCCATCTCCTCGACCGGTACGGGAGGGTGTCATGGGAGCCGCACACCGCCGGACAGATCGCCGTCGCGGTCGACCAGGAGGCCCGCGCGAGCCTTGACCCTGCCGTACGTTCCAGCGGATTGCTTGTGGTCGCAGCGTTGCGCGCCAGATTCGGGACCTCGCCGAACTGGCCACGGGCGCTGCTCGGTGCGCCATAGGAGCCGTGGAGGTTCGCGTCCCCTCGTGGCATCATCCCGCCGTGCCCACACGAACACGATTGGCTGGCATCGGAGCGGCGCTCATGTTGCTGGCGCTTGCCGGCTGTCGAACCGAGCAGCGCAAACCGACACCCGGCAGTGGCGCGGTTGTCACCCCGAGCTCGCGGTCCCAACCCTCCCCGAGCTCGCCCCCCACCGACGCTCCTCAGCCGTCGACCACCGAAGGCACGAGCCGCCCACCGATCCCAACCGTGGTCGACCTACCGCTCCCTGACCGTGCGCACCCTGTGCCGGTCGGTGTCGAAGTCGAGGTTGGCCCGGATTGGCACTTGACCGTCAACAGCGTCGACCCGGACGCCGGCTCTCAGCTCGCCAAGTGAACGGCCCATTTCCGGACGGGGTGCGAGTGCTGTTGGTGGACGTGACGTAGCGCTACAGCGGAACGTCGATCGGCATACCGGCGAACGTTGTGCTCCACCTGACACCCGCCGGGGGAGTGAACATCGCGCCGTCGTCGGACCTGATCGTTCCGGACCTGCTTCGGGTTGGTGACACCCTCCGGCCGGGGGAGCGGTTGACCGGCAACGTGGCTTTCGTGGTCACAGCACCGATGCTTGGCGAGGGTGTGGTGCTCGATGCGCGGACGGCTGCCGGCGAGGTTCCGGTGTACCTCGCGGTGCAGTAGGAGGCGTGTCGGTCGCCGGCTGGACGCGCAACGGCCCCCAGGAACTGGGGGCCGTTGCTTCATGTCGTTGGCGGAGTCGGTGGACTAGATCCAGCGCCAGACCCAGCGGGTGTAGTAGTAGCTGGGCACGGTCGGGTTGTAGGAACCGTTGGTCTGGTAGTAGCCGGTGCATCGCCGCGTGATGTACGAGCAGTCTCGGTAGAAGTAGTTCGGGACTGTCGCGGTCACGGCCGGGCGAGGAGCGATGGCCGCAACAGGTGCTGCGGCAGCCGACGCCGGGGTTTGGACGATGCTTCCGACGGCCGCGGCGCCTGGGGCGAGCAGCATGGTAGTGACGGCGAGCCTTGCGACCCGCGTGGACATCTTCATATGAGGTCTCCTTGTCTCAATGGGATGCTTCCGAACTTGCGATGTTCGGGAGCAACTGGAACGGTACGCCGCCACCGCTGGCCAGATCAACGGTCAACATGAGCAACTTCCGACCCACCCCTCTGCAGCCCGGGTTCCGCAGTTGATGGACACATGAGGGCTGTTCGGCGCGCGAACATGCTG
>CAZMHG010000044.1:0-11993 GCA_964565975.1 uncultured Ilumatobacteraceae bacterium
TCGGCGGTCCATCCCGATCGAGTTGCCGCACAGCGGCACCGTCCGCGGCTCGCTGACGTGCTCACCGACGAAGGCCAGCGTCTGCGCGCCGGCTGCGGCAAGGTCGAGGGTCGAGGCGCGGATCGCATCGAGCAGCCCGCTCTTGGTGTGCATCTCGACGACGACGGCGTCCATCTCGGCGAGCGCGACCTCGGGCTGGTGAACGACCAGGTCGGGGCCCTCGGCGATGACGTTCAGCTCGTCGTCGGTGATCAGCGTGGCGATCTCCACGATCGTGTGTCGCGTCGGGTCCAGCCCGGTCATCTCGAGGTCCATCCACACCAGCACGCCGACACGATAGAGGCGCCCCCACATCCCGGCCCGACATCCGGTGGGATCCGGTGGGATCCGGCGGGCGCCAACCTTGTCGCGCCCATGCGCGGGCGGTGTGCGCCCGAGGGAGGTCTCACTCATTCGCGGGCGGTACGGTCGGGCACCGCATGAGCAGCGACAACCCTTCACCGGCCCCGCCCGCGCCCGACGCCGCGGGCCCGCCGATCCGTCCGGCATCGACGGTGATGATGCTGCGCGACACGACCGACGGTGTGGAGGTGTTCATGCTGCGGCGAACGAGCCAGGCCGTGTTCGGTGGCGGGATGTACGTGTTCCCCGGCGAACGCGTCGACGACGCCGACGGGGCGGGAGACGAGGCCTACGCCGTGGCAGCGATCCGTGAGTGCTTCGAGGAGTCGGGGGTGTTGTACGCCCGCCAGGACGAGACACCGGTGGCGGCCGATCACCCGGTGTTCGCCGAGCGTGAGGCCGTCCACGAGGGCCAGGCACTGCTGCCGCTGCTCGACAGGCACGGGCTGCGGCCGGCGACCGAACAGATGGTCTGGATCGCCCGCTGGCTGACGCCGAAAGGGGAGCTGCCGCGACGGTTCGACACGTGGTTCTTCGTCGCCGCAATGCCCGACGGTCAGTCGGCGCGCCACGACGACAGCGAGACCGTCGCCAGCGAGTGGATCCGACCCGTCGACGCGCTGGCGAGGGCGGAGCTGGGCGAGTTGACCATGTTCCCGCCGACGATCCACCAGCTGCAGTTCCTCGCCGGGTGCCCGACCGTCGCCGACGCGCTCGTCGCTGCCCGCCGGGTGGGCGCCCCGCCGTTGATCGAACCGAAGCTGCGGCCTGGTTCCGATCACATCCAGCGCCCTGGCAGCCGGCCGATCCAGGTGGTCCTGCCCGGTGAGCCGGGCTACGACGACCTGCCCTGACGCCCTGCCCTGACGACCGGCGCGCACGACCGGCCCTGCCGACCGGCCATACCGCCGGTGACTAGCCGGCGACGTCGTGCGCGGCGACCGCCGCTTCGACGAGCGCCATCATCCGCGACGAACATCCGATGCTGGATGCCGGCGGGGCGATGTCGTCGATGCGCGTGGGGGCCATCGCGCGGAACCCGTCGGCTGCCGCACCGGTGCCGCGCCGGGCCACGGGTTCGCCCGCGTCGCCGCCGGCGGCGACCGCCGGTTCCAGGGGCACCTGGCCCAGCAACGGCGCACCGATCTGCGCGGCAAGGGCCTGCCCACCGCCTTCGCCGAACAGGGCGTAGCGCTCGCCGTGGTCGCAGGTGAAGGTGCTCATGTTCTCGACCACGCCGAGCACCCGCAAGAAGCTGCGCCGGGCCATGTCGGCCGCCCGCGCCGCGACACGCTGCGCGGCCAGTGCCGGCGTGGTGACCACCAGCAGATCGGTGCGCGGGAGCATCCGCGCCAAGCCCATCTGCACGTCGCCGGTGCCGGGCGGCATGTCGATCAGGAGGTAGTCGAGCGCGCCCCAGTTGACGTCGTGGAGGAACTGCTCGACCGCCTTGTTGAGCATCAGCCCGCGCCACATCAGCGCCGTGCCCTCGTCGACCAGGAAGCCGGTGCTGACGACCTGCAGCAGCCCGCGACCGACGCGCCGCTCGTTCGGCTGGATCAGCGGGCGTTCGCTGCCGTCGACCCGTTCGGCCTCGAGCCGGTCGTCCATCCCCAGCAAGCGCGGCACGGAGAAACCCCAGATGTCGGCGTCGAGGATGCCCACCGTGTAGCCCTGCGCGGCGAGGGCGACGGCGAGGTTGACGGTGACCGAGCTCTTGCCCACACCACCCTTGCCGCTGGCCACGGCGAGCACCCGGCACGTCGCCGGAACACGCGTGTCCGCCGCGTTCTGCGCGGCGTTCAACCGGGCGCGCTCCATCGTGGTGGTGCGTTCCTCGGGTGTCATCTCACCCCAGTCGAGACGGACCTTGGTGACACCGGGATGAACACTGAGGCGCGACTGGATCTCGCGCTGGATCTGCGTGCGCATCGGGCAACCGCTGATCGTCAGCTTGATGGGAACGACGACCGAGCCGTCGGCGCCGACGGTGACCTCGCCGACCATGCCCAGCGAGACGACGTCGGCGCCCAGTTCGGGGTCGACGACGGCGCGCAGCAGCTCACGCAGTTCGTCCGCCGTGGGCGGCGCGGGCGGAGTACCCGACCGTCCCGGCACGGCTGGCTCGCCGGCGGGAATCACGTCGCCAAGTCTACGGTTGCTTGTCAGTACACTTCTCTGACCGTCCCGCCATTCCCCTCGGAGGACACACCCGTGATCACGCTTACCGACACCGCCGCCGTCAAGGTCCGCCAACTGCTCGACGACGAGGGCGCCAACGACATGGCCCTGCGCGTCGCCGTCACTCCAGGTGGATGCAGCGGGTTCTCCTACGAGATGTACTTCGACGGCGACATCGCCGCCGAGGACGAGCAGGCCACCTTCGGTGGCGACGGCAAGCAGGTCAAGGTCGTCGTCGACCCGACGTCCGCGCAGCTCCTGGTGGGCGCCACGCTCGACTACAAGGACGGGCTGAACCAGGCCGGGTTCTCGATCAACAACCCCAACGCGACCCGTACCTGCGGGTGCGGCAACAGCTTCAGCTGAAACCCCCGCGGCACGCTGGCCGCCTGATCAGGCTGCCAAGGTCGTGAGCACCTCGTCGACTTCGGACTGATCCCACACGCCGTCCAGATGGTCGACGATGGTTCCCGTCTTGTCGACCAGGTAGATGATCGGTTCGTAGTCCACGCCGAGTGCCTGGACCGCAGGGGCCAACTGGGTGCCGAGCGCGTCGGAGTAGACCTCGGCGTGGACGACCGTCAGCTTCTTGGAGTCCACCTCGGGGGCCTTCATCAGGAACTGCAGGCCTGGCGCGCAGGCACCGGTGCTGCAATGCGCCGGCGTGCCGACCATGTACACCACCGGGGTCGCGGCCTTCAGCGCGTCGGTCAGCGTGAGCGAGTGGAACGGGCAGGCGTTGGGTGTCAAGGTGCAATACGGCTCGACGCCGCGGTGATCGGTGGTCGTGGGCGTGTCGAACGCCGGCAGCTTGGCGCCGACGTGGGGCATCGACACCTTCGCCGGGTCGAACACCTGGAACGCCGCCTCGGCCTTGCCACCGACGTCGAGGCGAAGGGTGTACGTGCCCGGCGTGTCGATCGCGGCGCGCACGGCGAAGTACGGCGTGGTGATGCCCTGGCGCCGCGCCGCCACGGTGACAGCGCTGACGCGCTTGTCGTTGCTGTCGACGATCTCGCCGCGGAGGGTGTCGGGGACGTTGTTGATCAGTCCGGACCCGGCCGCCAGCGAGACCGCCAGTCGCACGTTGCCGGGCACGAAGAGCGGCGACGTGGGGAACCGCTGGACGACGCTGATCTGGGAGTCGGGAAGCGAGGCCAGGCTGGGTAACTCGGTGGTCGACGAGCCGCCCTGCTGGCCTAGCCCGACGACGGACGCCGACGGCTTGGAATCCGCGCAGGCGGCCAGGACGAACCCCGCTCCGGCCACCAGCACCTGCCGGCGGCTGAGCGCACCACGTGATGTCATGCCACGAAGGGTATCGGCGGCCCGGAGCCGCGTCCCTTCGCCCGCCGGCCGCGCCACCAGCCCGGATAGCTTCGGGCGCGATGGGTGACGGCAGGGTCGAGTTCGAGTTGAACGGGACGCCCGTCACCGTGGAGGCCGCGACCGGCGAGCACCCGACCCTGCTGCAGGCGCTGCGCGAGCAGTTCGGGCTGTACAGCGTGAAGGACGGGTGCGCACCGCAGGGCCAGTGCGGGTGCTGCACGGTGTGGGTCGACGGCCAGCCCCGCGTCGCCTGCGTGACGCCCGTCGGGCGCGTCGCAGGGCGTCGGGTGACCACCGTGGAGGGTCTGGACACGGCCGGGGCGTGGGCCGCGCGGTTCACCGCACACGGCGCCAGCCAGTGCGGGTTCTGCACGCCCGGCATCGTGATGCGGCTCGCGGCGATGGACCGGCGCGACGAGCACGCGGTGCGTCAGGCGTTG
Organism: uncultured Ilumatobacteraceae bacterium; assembly: GCA_964565975.1. Taxonomy (GTDB): domain Bacteria; phylum Actinomycetota; class Acidimicrobiia; order Acidimicrobiales; family Ilumatobacteraceae; genus JAKOUY01. Next base: position 4,353 of record CAZMHG010000044.1, read on the forward strand.
CTCGCCCACCTCTGCCGGTGCACGGGCTGGCAGACGATCGTCGAGGCGGCGACGGACGAGGCGACGGACGACGAGACGGACGACGCAGCGAACGGTCAGAGCGCGGGCCACGGGCGCGACCGGGCCGCCACGCAGCGAGCGACGATCGAGACCCGGCGCGCTCAGGTGGTGGGACCGCAGGTCGCCCTTGGACAGTGCGGCTTCGCTGCCGACACCGCACCCGCGGGCTGCTCGGTCGCCGTGCGCCACGGTGACGACTGGATCGTCGCCGGCGATGCCGCCCAGGCCCGCCGTGCCGCGCCGGCCGTGCAAGGGCGGCGGACGACCGCGCCGATCTCCTGGCCGATCGCGCCGCCCGACGGGGACTGGGCGTACACGCTGCAGACGACGTGGGTGGAGCCGGCGCACCTCGAGCCGAACACCTCGTGGTGCGCACCGGCCGGCGAGCCGGCGAGCTCTGCGGCCAACGGCGGGGCGTTCGGTGCCAAGAAGTGGTCGTGGATCGAAGCCGAGGCGCGTCGCCTGGCAGACGAGCACGGCCGCCCGGTAATCGCATCGCTACGTCGCGAGGACGTGGTCCGCCTCGGCCCGAAACGGCCACCGATCGGGCTCGGCATCCGGGCCGACGGCACCGGCTCGGTCGTCGTCGCCCGCACCGCTGGCGTTGCCCAGGCGATCCGCGCCGCGGCTCCCGATTGGGACGTCGCCGAGGCGGACGTCGTCGGGCCGGCGACACACGCGGCGATCCGCGGCGCCGGCTGGGCCGAGGTTGCGGCAACGCGCGCCGCGGTCCTGGCCCAGGTGTCCGGCGATCGCGACGTGTCCGTCACCGCACCGAGCGGCGCGCACGCATCGGCCCGGATCGAGCACGGCGGCGACGGCGACCCCACCGAGCGCGTCGTCGTGGCGGTCCGCTGCGGACGGGTGCTCGACGCCGTCGTGCTGCGCAGCTTCTGCATCGGCGCGGCGCACATGGCGCTGGGGATGGTGCGCCGCGAGGGCATCGCCGTCGACGCCGGCGGCGAGCCGCTCGACCTGACCATCCGCAGCTTCGGCATCCTGCGCCCCACCGACACCCCACACATCGACGTCGAACTGGACCTCGCCGACGACGGCGAACCCGTGCAAGGAAGTGACGCGGTGTTCGCCGCGGTGCTCGGTGCGGCGTGGCGCCATGCGGGGTTCCCGCCACGCTGGCCTACGATGCGCACATGAACAAACCCCTCGGGCCTTACACCCCGGCCGTGCGCGCCGGCGACTGGATCATCGTCAGCGGCCAGGTCGGCATGCACGACGGTGCCTTGGTCGAGGGTGGTGTCGCCGCCCAGACCACACAGGCGATCGTCAACCTCAAGGCGCAACTCGACTCGATGGGCGCGTCCATCGCCGACGTCGCCAAGACGCTGTGCTTCCTCACCGACATGGACAACTTCGCCACGTTCAACACAGCGTACGTCGAGGGGTTTGGCGACCATCGCCCGGCGCGTAGCACGGTTGCCGTGGCCGGGCTGCCGGCCGGTGCCGCAGTCGAGATCGAGGCCTGGGCGTACCGCCCAGTAGGGTGACCGGCGTGCTCGGTGTCGTGCTCATCCTCGTGGCTCTCGTGGTCCTGCCGGTGCTGGTCATCGCCGGGTCGACCTCGATCGCTGCCGGGCTCGGCTGGCTGCTGAACCGAGACGGCGAAGTCCGCCACGAGGGCAGCGAACTGCTCGACCTCGTCTGAGCCATCCCGGCTGATTCGCTGCTCGCGCTGCACCGGAGCTGGGGCCGATGCACCTGCACGACATCTCCACCGAAGTCCTGACGCAGTCCGTGCTGCGCTACGCCGTGACGCGCATGCAGATGGATCCCCCGCTCGACGGGCCGCGCACGTACGCCGAGCTGCGCGCGATGTGCGGCAGGACGATCAGCCCCAACGGGATCGGCGGCTTGGAAGCGCTGCGTGTCTTCTCCGACGTGCTCGCGCCGGCGTGCATCAGCGTCGACCATCCGCGCTACCTGTCGTTCGTGCCGTGCGCCCCGACCGAAGCCGCCGTCCTGTTCGACCTCGTCGTCGGGGCGTCGAGCATCTTCGCCGGCTCGTGGCTCGAGGGCGCCGGTGCGGTCTTCGCCGAGAACGAGGCGCTGCGCTACCTCGCCGACCTCGCCGGGCTGCCGGCCAGCGCCGGTGGGGTGTTCGTCAGCGGCGGCACGATGGGCAACCTCAGCGCACTGATCGCGGCGCGCTTCGCCTGGCGGCACGCCGCGGGCGGGCGTCACGACCAGACCCGCGGGGCGATGCTGGTCTCGGCTGGAGCGCACTCGTCGATCGCCTCTGCCGGGCGAGCGATGGACGTCGACCTGATCCGCGTCCCCGACGACGACCGCGGCAGGTTGACCCGCGAGGCGCTCGACGCGACCATCCAGGCGTTGACCGCCGAGGACCACGAGCGGCTGTTCGCCGTCGTCACCACGGCCGGCACGACGAACGCCGGCGTGATCGACGACCTGCAAGCGGTGGCCGACGCCGCCGAACGGCTGGGCATCTGGATGCACGTCGACGGGGCCTACGGCGGTGCGGCGCTCGCCGCGCCGAGCGCACGTGCCAAGTTCACCGGCATCGAGCGCGCCGACAGCTTCATCGTCGACCCGCACAAGTGGCTGTTCGCGCCGTTCGACTGCTGCGCGCTGCTGTACCGCAACCCGGCCATCGCGGGCGCGGCGCACACCCAGCACGCCGAGTATCTGGACGTGCTGCACCACCCGGAGACCGCGGTGACCGAATGGAACCCGAGCGACTACGCCCACCACCTCACCCGGCGGGCGCGCGGGCTGCCGTTCTGGTTCAGCCTGGCGACGCACGGGACGACGGCGTACACGACGGCGGTCGAGACCACGCTGGTGCGCACCCGGCAGGTGGTCGGCCTGATCGAGGAGCGGGCCAACCTCGAACTGGTCATCCCGCCCGAGCTGAGCGTGGTCCTGTTCCGCCGACGGGGTTGGTCGGCCGAGCACTACCAACGCTGGAGCGACGACATGCTCGCCCGCCAAGAGGCCTTCGTCACGCCGACGTCGTGGCGCGGTGAGGTGGTCCTGCGGTTCTGCATCGTCAACCCGCTGACCACGGTCGACGACCTGGCGCTGATCCTCGACTCGTTGGACTGAGCCGTGTCGACGCTGCTGCTGCGCAACGCGCACCTCGTCGCCACGATGGACGACGACCGCCGCGAGCTCGCCGGTGGTTGGGTGCTGATCGACGAAGCGGCCCACACCGGCCGGCCGTCGACGATCCTCGCCCTGGGATCGCACCGCGACGTGGTGCCGCCGGCCGGTGACGAGCACCGTCGGGTGATCGACTGCTCCGACTGCCTGGTCACGCCCGGGCTGGTCAACACCCATCACCACATCTACCAGAACCTGACGAGGGCCTATCCGCCGATGACCGGCAAGCCGCTGTTCGGCTGGTTGCAGACGCTGTACCCGCTGTGGAGCGCCCTGGACGAAGCAGCGGTGTACACCTCGGCATACGTCGGGCTGGCCGAGCTGGCGCTCAGCGGGTGCACGACGTCCACCGATCACCTGTACCTGCACCCCCGCCACGGCGGCGATCTCCTGTCCGCCGAGATCGCCGCGGCGCGGACGTTGGGGATGCGCTTTCACCCGACGCGCGGCTCGATGTCGCTCGGTGCGTCGGCGGGCGGGCTGCCGCCGGACGACGTCGTCCAGGACGACGACGAGGTCCTCGCCGCCTCGCAGGACGCCGTGCGCCGGCATCACGACCGCAGCTTCGGCGCGATGACCCGAATCGCGCTCGCGCCGTGCAGTCCGTTCAGCGTGACCGAGGAGCTGATGGTCCGTTCGGCGGAGCTGGCCGAGCAGCTGGACGTGCGCCTGCACACCCACTTCGCCGAGAACGCCGAGGACGACGAGTTCTCCCTCGCCCGCTTCGGCTGCCGCCCCACCGAGTACCTCGAGCGCACCGGCTGGTGCACCGAACGCACGTGGGTGGCGCACTGCGTGATGCCCGACGCTGCCGAAGTCCGCCGCCTCGGCGCCGCCGGGATCGGGGTCGCGCACTGCCCGAGCAGCAACATGATCCTGGCCAGCGGGATGTCACCAGTGCGCGCCCTGCGCGCCGCAGGGTGCCACGTCGGGCTGGGCGTCGACGGGTCCTCGTCGGCCGACAGCGCGTCGATGTGGATGGAGGCGCGCCAGGCGATGCTCGTCGCCAAGCTGCGCGACGGCGCGCCCGCCGGGTCGGGCCGGATCTCGCTGGAGCTGGCAACGCGCGGCGGCGCGGCGTGTCTGGGCCGTACCGGCGAGATCGGCGAGCTGCGCGTCGGCGCCTGTGCCGACGTCGCCGTGTGGAAGTTGACCGGGCCGGCCGCAGCCGGCGCGATCGCCGACCCGATCGAGGCGTGGGTCCGGTGCGGCCCGTTCAGCGCCTGGCACACGGTCGTCGACGGCGAACTGGTGGTCCAGTCCGGTCAGATCACCCATCCGGCGATCGACGAGCAACTCCTCGCGCACTCCGTGCTGTCGGCCCGCATGCAAGGCCTGCTCGGGTGACCGGCGTTGCCGCGGCCACCTCGTCGGCCGGCGCGGTGGCGGCGTTCTTCGCCGCGTTCGGGCCGGTGTTCCTGGCCGAACTGCCCGACAAGACGATGTTCGCCTCGCTCGTCCTGACGACGCGCACACGCCGCCCGTTGGCCGTGTGGTGCGGGGTCGCCGTGGCCTTCGCGATGCACGTCGTGCTCGCCGTCGCCGTCGGCTCGCTGCTGGCGCGGCTGCCGCAGACGCCGGTCCGTCTGGTGATCGCCGCCGTGTTCGTGGTCGGTGGCGTGGTGATGCTGCGCCAGCACGCCGGCGACGAGTCGTCCGACGACGGGTCCGGTCCGGCACCGCACACGTTCGGCAAGGTGATCGCGATGGCCTTCTCGGTGGTCGGATTGGCCGAGTTCGGCGACCTGACCCAACTGGCGGCGGCCGGCATCGCGGCACGCTTCGATCGTCCGGTGGCCGTTGCTGCCGGCGCGTGGGCCGCACTGCTGACGGTCGCCGCGCTGGCCGTGACTGCCGGCCGGTGGATCGTGCGCAAGGTTCCGCTGCGGCTCGTGCAACGCGCCGGCGGGGTGCTGTTCGTCGTGTTCGGCGTGATCACCGCGATCACCGCGGTGTCGTAACGCGAGCGGTCAGCCCCAGCGGGACTGTCCGAAGCGGTAGCCGACCGAACGGACCGTCTGGATCAGGTTGGCGTGCTCCTCGCCGAGCTTGGCGCGCAGCCGGCGGATGTGCACGTCGACCGTTCGGGCGCCGCCGTAGTACTCGTAGCCCCACACCCGGCTGAGCAGCGTCTCGCGGGTGAACACCTTGCCGGGGCTCTGCGCGAGGAACTTGAGGAGTTCGTACTCCATGTAGGTCAGGTCGAGCGGGCGACCCTCGATCGACGCCTGGTAGGTGTCGAGGTTGAGCATCATCTCGGCGTACTCGACGATCTCCGCACCGGCGCCCGGCGTGGCGCGGAAGAACAGGTGCTTGATCCTGGCCTCGGCTTCGGCCGGATGGAACGGCGACAGGCAGAAGTCCTCGAACAACTCGCCGCGCACCTCGAGGTCGGCCAGTTGCGCCCCACCGACGAGGACCATGATCGGCAGGTCGGCCGAACGCGTCCGCATGCCGCGACAGAAGCTCCACGCGCCGTCCGGGTCCTCGAGGCACGACGCCACGGCTCCGGCCCAGTCGCCGGCGGACAACCCGTCGGCGGACGTAAGGCCCTTCCAGCGGAAGCCGGCCAGATCCAGCGTCCGGGCCAGTTCCGGGGCCGGCTGGGCCGGGAAGACCGCGATCGGGTCGAGCGCGCTCACAGCGTCCTCAGGTACCGCTCGCGTTCGAACTCGCTGACGTGCGTCTTGTACGCCCGCCACTCGTTGCGCTTGTTGCGCAGGAACCACTCGAAGATGTGCTCGCCGAGCGCGTCGTGGACCAGCTGCGACGCCTCCATCTTGTGCAGCGCCTCGCTGAGCGACTGCGGCAGGGTCTCGATGCCCAGCTTGGCCAACGCCGCGTCGTCCATCTCGAACAGGTTGCTGTCGGCCTCGGGCGGCAGCTCGTAGCCTTCAGCGATGCCGCGCAGCCCGGCGGCGAGGATCACGCTGAACGCCAGATAGGGGTTGGTGCTCGGGTCCGGCGAGCGGTACTCGATGCGCGTCGAGTTGGGGTTGGCCCGCTTGGTGATCGGGACACGGATCAGACCGCTGCGGTTGTTGCGCGCCCAGCTCACGTGGACTGGCGCTTCGAACCCGGGCACCAGCCGCTTGTAGCTGTTCACCGTCTGGTTGGTGATCGCGGTGATCTCGGCGGCGTGGAACAACAAGCCGGCGATGAACGCCTTGGCCGTGGCCGACAGCTGGTACGGGTCGTCGGCGTCGTAGAACGCGTTGGTCTCGCCGTCGAACAGCGACAGATGCGAGTGCATGCCACTGCCCTGCACGCCTTCCAACGGCTTGGGCATGAACGTGGCGTGCACACCCTGGCTGGCAGCAACCTCCTTGACCACCAACCGGAAGGTCATGATGCTGTCGGCCATCGTCAGCGCGTCGGTGTAGCGCAGGTCGATCTCGTGCTGGCTGGGCGAGTCCTCGTGGAAGCTCGACCCGACGGGGATCGACATCGTCTCCAACGTGCGGATCGTCTGCTTGCGCAACGTACCGGCAACGTCGGTCGTGGTCAGGTCGAAGAAGCTGCCCTCGTCGAGCAGCTGGGGTACCTGGCCGGGGATCGGCGGGGCGACGTAGAAGAACTCGATGTCCGGAGCGACGTAGAAGCGGAACCCGGCCCGGTGCGCGGCGTCGAGGTTGCGGCGCAGCACCTGGCGGGGGTCGCCTTCGAACGGCTCGCCGTCGAGGCGGTGGATGTCGCAGAACACCCGCGCCTCGGGCGACTTCGGGTCGCCCCACGGCAGCACCTCGAACGTGTTCGCGTCCGGGACGGCGAGCACGTCGGACTCCTGGATGCGCGAGAACCCGTCGATCGACGAACCGTCGAACGTCATCCCGTCCTCGAGCGCGTGCTCCAGTTCGGCCGGCGAGATGGCGAACGACTTGAGCTGCCCGAGCACGTCCGTGAACCACAGACGCACCAGCCGCACACCGCGCTCTTCGACCGTGTGCAGCACGTACTGGCGCTGTTGCTCGATCAACCGACCCACCTCCTCAGTCTAGAAACGCAGAAGGGGGGCACCTGGCCCCCCTTCCGATGCGTCATGGTCGTCTGCGTCCTGGTCGGCCTCAGCCGCAAACCGTCTCCAGCAGCAGGCGGGTCACGGTGTACGGATCGCAGTTGGCGTTCGGGCGACGATCCTCGGCGTAGCCCTTCTGGTCGCGGAAGACCTGCCACGGGATGCGGATCGAGGCGCCGCGGTGCGACACGCCGTAGCTGAACTTGTTGTACGGCGCGGTCTCGTGCGCGCCGGTCAGCCGGCTCTCGATGTCGTGCCCGTAGTTCTTGACGTGCAACTCGACCTTCTTGCCGATCGCCTTGCAGGCGTCCTCGATCGCGGCGTAGTCCTCGCGCATCGCCTTGGTCGAGAAGTTCGTGTGCGCACCCGCACCGTTCCAGTCGCCCTTGCGCGGCTTGGCGGCGAAGCTGATCACCACGTCGTAG
>CAZMHG010000045.1:0-5788 GCA_964565975.1 uncultured Ilumatobacteraceae bacterium
CACGACAACCCGGCGTCGTCACCGTACTCGACGAGCGCTCGGCGCGTTGATCCACCGATGGTGATCACCGTGCCGGCGACGTCGCTCGGGCGGACCAGCGCCGCCGCCCACACGACGCGGCCGTCGTCTCCACCGATGCACACATGCGTCGGGGTGCCTTCGTCGTTGCACACCGCCGAGGCCCCAAGACCGCTGACGTGCAACTCCGCGCACTGATCGCCGGACCTCGCGCTGCCTTGCAGGAGCACGAACCGGCCACGCAGGCTGGAGCCGCGCACGAGCCGGTCGACCTGCTGCACCGCCAACGTGTCGTCGTCGGCCGCGACGTCGGCATCGGACCGCGGCATGAGCGCGACGTTCGACGCAACCGCGTCGAGACGATCGGCCGGGGCGTGCACCGTGACGACGACCCGGCTGTCGGGCCGCACCACCCGGACGGGGTCCGCCGCTGAGGGAGCACCGGCAAAGACCCCGTCCGGTAGCCCGGCGACCGAGGTGTCGAACGAGTGCACGGTCAGCCACGTCCGCGTGCCGTACCACACGGTTGCCGAGCGATCCTCGGGCACCATCGCGAAGGCAGGCGGTTCCGGCGTGGCCCCGAACGGCGACCGCAGGGCGGCCGGCAACCACGAGAGCAGCGCCGGCTCGGCGACGGCGGGCAGCGTGACCTCGCGGACCTCGGTGAGGCCCTTGAGCACCGCATAGGCGACGCGATCCGGGGAGACGACACGGCGCCGGGCGACGACGTCACCCATCGGCACGTCCGGCAGGCCGGCGTAGTCGGCGTACCACACGCGCTCGGTCCTCACCGCCCAACTGACGACGTAGACCGCGTTCGTCGCCGGGTCGGTGGCATACGCCTGGCGCTGGCGGAGCCCGGTCGACAACCACTGCGTCGCCGCGCCGGCTGTCGTCGGTGCTGGGTCCGATGGCCGCAGGCCGGGTGCTTCGATGACCGCCAGGACGTTGGCCGCTTGCGTGCCGCCAGCCGGTCCCGAACCGGAGCCGGCGACCAGCACGCTGGGTCGCGATAGGGCGACCGCCGCGCCACCGACGACCAGCAGCGTCACCGCGGCCGTCGCCAGCGCCGTACGCCATGCAGGAGTCTCGTGGTGCCACACCAGCCCGACCGGCCCACCGCGCTCGACAACGGCGCCGGTGTCGGCGTGCCGGGCGCTGATCGCCACGTCGGCCAGCCGACCGAGCGCAGCACTCAGCCGCCGCTCGACGTCGGTCAGCTGCGCGTCGGCGAGCTGCCCGTCGGTGACTAGCGCCTCGCTGCTCGTCCCGAACTCGTTCATCGCAGTACCTCTCTCATCGCAGTACCTCTCATCGCAGTACCTCTCATCGCAGTACCTCTCATCGCAGTCCCTCTCTCATCGCAGTACCTCTCGCTCATCGCAGGACCTTGCGCATCTTCGCCAGACCGCGGGCGATCTGGGCCTTGACCGTTACGAGGGGTCGACCGAGCGCGTCGGCGACCTCGCCGTCGGAGAGCTGGCCGTAGTACCGCAGGACGAGCACCTCGCGCTCCTCACCGCGCAGGCGGCCGAGCACCTGGCGGACCGCGACGGCGTCCTCGTCGAACCCGTCGACCGCCGCCGGTCCGGTGGGCAGGAAAGATCGGCGCCGCCGGCCGGACGAGCGCGCGCCGTTGACCACGGCGACGCGCAGGTAGGCCTCGGGGACACGCACCTCGTCCCAGCGGCGTACGACCTGCTCGAAGGCGTTCTGCACCAGCTCCTCGGCGTCGGCCGCCGAACCGCACAGCAGCACCGCCAGGCGCGTCAAGCGCGGACGTTGCGTGGTGAACAACCGTTCCTGTTCGAGCGCTCGCTCGCTGGCGTCTCTGCGTCCGGTGAACGTGGTGATCGTTTCGTGTCCCACAGCGGTCCTCCCCCTTCGCAGATGAGGCGCACGGGCGAGCGATTTGGATGCATCGACGTTGCGTCGACGATCCATCGACGTTGCGTCGTCGGATCCATCCCCACGAGCGTCCTTCACGGGAGTCATACACCCGGGCACAAGCCACCGGGCGATCGGCGGGCTACATGCGGGCTGCGCGCAGCGCGCCGCGGCGCACCTTGCCGGCGTCGTCACGCAGGGATTCGCCGCTGAACTCCCAGGTCCGCGGGACCTTGTAGCGCACCAAGCGTTCACCGACGAACGCGGCGAGCTCGTCGCCGGTCACTGCGGGCGCGCCGGGGCGGAGGTGGACGATCGCGTGGACGCGGTTGCCGAGGTCGTCGTCGGGCAGGCCGATCACGGCCGACGACTGCACGGACGGGTGCTCGTCGACGGCATGTTCGACCTCGGCCGGGTACACGTTCGCGCCGCCCGACAGGATCATGTCGCCGAGCCGATCGGTGAGGTACAAGAAGCCCTCGTCGTCCATCCAGCCCATGTCGCCGAGCGACTCCCACCCGTCGGCCGAGACCTTGGCCTCGGCGCCGATGTAGCGGTACGTCGTACGCCCACCGGCGGAGCGCATGTACACCTCACCGACCTCGCCGGCGGGCAGTACCGCACCGTCGTCACCCTGGATCCGCATCTCGCCGTAGGCCGGCCGCCCGACCGAACCACGGTGGGTGAGCCACTCGTCGCCGCGGATGATCGTCACGGCCTGCGCCTCGGTCCCGGCGTAGAGCTCCCACACCTTCTCGCCGCCGAACCAGTGGATCCACTCCTCCTTCAGCCACGGCGGGCATGGCGCAGCCATGTGCCACACGGTCTGCAGCGAGGACACGTCGGTGCTGCGGTGATCCGGCAGCCTGCTGATCCGCAGCATCATCGTCGGCACGACCAGCATCCAGGTCGGGCGGTGCGCAGCGATCAGGTCGAGGGTCTCCTGGGCGTCGAAGCGCGACATCGTGAGCACGTGGTTGCCGATCACCAGGCCGCGGCTGGAGTAGGCGAACGGCGCGTTGTGGTACATCGGGCCGGGCACCAACATCACCCCGTCGGGCATCACGCCCCCACCACCCGGGGCGTCGGGATCCAGTTCCCCCGGCTCGCCGGCGACGATCAGCTTCGGGCGCCCCGTCGACCCGCCCGATGTGGGCGCCTTCCATGCCGGCGGCGTGCGGTCGGGCAGCGGTCGGTCGTCGATCGCCGGGTCGGGCAACCAGCCGACGGGCAGGCACGTCCGCCCGGGATGGGCGTCCGGGTCGGCGCCGACGACGAGCCTGGAATCCGCCAGGTCGACGATCTGCTGGCGTTCGACGGTGGGCAGCCTCGGCGACACCGGCTGGGGCACGGCGCCGAGCTTCCATGTGGCCAGCGTCGCCGCGTAGAACTCGGGCGAGTTGGGCAGGCCGAGCGTGACGTAGTCGCCCTCGCCCACCCCGAGCCGCTCGAACTCGCGCGCCATCCTGTTGGACAGCGACTCCAGCTCGCCGCGGGTCATCGTGCGCCCGTCGCACGTGACGGCGGCTCGATCCGGCTCGCGTTGGGCGCGCATCGTGAACGCCGCGCCGAACGACATCATCGTCATGCCCGGCCTCTTCGGGTACGGCGCCTCATCTGCTGCTCCTCAACTGCCGCTCCTCATCTGTTGCTCCTCGTCTGTTGCTCCTCGTCTGCTGCGCCTTGTTCCCTGCCCGTCGAGCCTGCTCCCCCTCGAGCTCACGCGTCAGGCCTCGCGGGCACTCAGCCAGGTCGGCCGGTCGCCCCCACCGTGGAGCACCAGTTCCGCGCCGGTCACGTACGCGGCCTGTTCGGACGCCAGGAACATGCACGCTGCGGCGACGTCGTCCACCGTGCACAAGCGGCGCACCGGGATCGTCGCTTCGACCCGCGCCACGCTGGCATCGTCGCCGTAGGTCAGGTGCGTGTCCTCGGTGCGCAGCATGCCGACGGTCACCTGGTTGGTCCGGATCTGCGGCGCCCACTCCTGGCCGACCGTGCGTGTGAAGTTGCTCAGCCCGGCCTTCGCCGCACCGTACGCGGCGGCGCTCACCGACGGGCGCAGGGACACGACGCTGCCGACGTTGACGATCGAACCGCCGCCCGGCGCCGCGCGCATGTGCAGGGCAGCGCGTTGGCTGGTGTAGATCGCCGCCAGCAGGTTGACCGCGACCACCTTCTGCGTCAGCGCCGGGGGCGCGGCGTCGGTGTCCACCGGCCGACCGCCGCCGGCGTTGTTGACCAGCACGTCGATGCGTCCGTGGCGAGCGACGACCGCGTCGACCATCGCGAACGCGTCCTCGCCGTCGCGCAGGTCGGCGGCATGGAACGTGGCTCCGGCGGGCAGGTCGGCGACGGGTTCACGCCGGGCGCACACCGCCACCGTCGCGCCGACCGAGGCGAACGCGGTGGCCAGGCCACGTCCAAGTCCCTTCGTTCCGCCCGTGACCAGCACGACCTGCCCCGCGAAGTCGAACGAGGCGGTCCCCACCCGCGTCACTGTAGGACCGCGCACCGCACGGGCCGGAGTCCGGAGGGCGGGTCGCGCCGTTGGCCGATCCAACGCCGTCGACACGCGTTTCCTAGGCTCACGCCCGTGGGGATCAGTTCGGCAACCGACGAACGCGGTATCTGCGAGGTCGTCGTCGACTGCCCGCCGGTGAACGCACTGACGGTCGCACAGTGGTTCGAGTTGGCCGACACGCTCACCGCCGCCGGCGCCGAGCCGCGCACGCGCGCCGTCGTGCTGCGCGCCGAGGGCCGCGGCTTCAACGCCGGCGTCGACATCAAGGAGATGCAACGCACGTCCGGGTTCGACGCGCTGATCGGCGCAAACAAGGGCTGCTTCGCCGCCTTCGCTGCGGTGTACGACTGCGCCGTGCCGGTGATCGCCGCCGTCCACGGCTTCTGCGTCGGTGGCGGCATTGGCCTGGTCGGCAACGCCGACGTGATCGTCGCCAGCGACGACGCCACGTTCGGGCTCCCCGAGGTGGACCGCGGCGCACTCGGCGCGGCCACGCACCTGGCCCGCCTGGTCCCGCAGCACAAGATGCGGGCGATGGTCTACACCGCGGCCACCGCGACCGCCGCAGAGCTGCACGCCTACGGCAGCGTGCTGCAGGTCGTGCCACGCGCCGCACTGCGCGACGCGGCGCTCAAGGTGGCCGCCTCGATCGCCGCCAAGTCGCCGGTCGTCATCCGCGCGGCGAAGCAGAGCCTGAACGGCATCGACCTGTGGGACGTCAAGCGCAGTTACCGCTACGAGCAGGGCTTCACCTTCGAGCTGAACCTGGCCGGCGTCGCCGACGAGTTGCGCGACGACTTCGCCGGAACGCGCAAGAGCGCGCGACCCGAGGCGCACCTGGGCGACGGCGACGGATGAGCGACGGCGACGGATGAGCGACAAGCGGATCACCGAGGACGACGCTGTCGCCTCGCTGCGGAGCGGGATGACCATCGGCATCGGCGGATGGGGAAGCCGGCGCAAGCCGATGTCGGCGGTGCGCGCCCTGCTGCGCAGCGACCTGACCGACCTCACCGTCGTCAGCTACGGCGGCCCGGACGTGGGGCTGCTCGCCGCGGCAGGCAGGATCCGCACGCTCGTCTACGGCTTCGTCTCGCTGGACTCGATCCCGCTCGAGCCGCACTTCCGCCGCGCCCGCCAGCAGGCGACGATCCCCGAGTGCGTCGAGTACGACGAGGGCATGCTCCAGTGGGGCTTGTACGCGGCGTCGCTCCGGCTGCCGTTCCTGCCCACCCATTCCGGCCTCGGGTCGGGTGTGATCGACACCAACCCAGCGCTGCGCACGGTGCGCTCGCCGTACGCCGACGGCGAGGAGTTGCTGGCCGTGCCGGCGATCACGCTCGACGCGGCGTTCGTCCA
>CAZMHG010000045.1:5798-11904 GCA_964565975.1 uncultured Ilumatobacteraceae bacterium
GCAACGCCCAGTTCCTCGGCCCGGACTTGTACTTCGACGACCTGTTCCTGGGTGCTGCCGCGCCGGGCAGGCGGTTCGTGTCGTGCGAGCGGATCGTGCCGACCGAAGCGCTGCTGGCCGAGGGCACGTTCCACACGCTGCGGATCAACCGCAGCATGGTCGACGGCGTGATCGAAGCGCCGAACGGTGCGCACTTCACGAACTGCCAACCCGACTACGAGCGCGACGAAGCGTTCCAGAAGCTCTACGCCACCGCGGCGGTCGACGCCGAGGCGTGGCAGCAGTTCGTCACCCGGTTCCTCACCGGTACCGAGGCCGACTACCAGCGTGCGGTCGCCGCATGGCACGACGAGCGGGCGATCCGATCGTGAGCGACAGCGCAGTCCGCCTGGCCGACGTCTGCGTGCTGGCCGCCGCCGAGGCGTGGCGCGGCGACGGCGAGATCTTCGCCAGCGGCATGGGCACGATCCCGGCGCTCGGCGCACGCCTCGCTCGCGCGACGTTCGAGCCCGATCTGCTGATCAGCGACGGCGAGGCCTTCTTCGTCGCCAACGAGCTGCCGATCGGTGGCACCCACAAGGTCGTCGAAGGATGGATCCCGTTCCGCTCGGTGTTCGACACGCTGTGGTCCGGCCGGCGCCACGTGATGATGGGCGCCTCGCAGATGGACCGGCTGGGCAACTCGAACATCGCCAACATCGGCCCGTGGGCCAAGCCGAAGGCCCAGCTGCTCGGCGTGCGCGGCGGGCCGGGGAACACGGTCAGCCACGCCACCAGCTTCTGGATCCCGAGCCACACGCCAAAGGTGTTCACCGCACATGTCGACATGGTCTCCGGGGTCGGCTACGACCGCGCCGCGCTACTCGGCGACACGGTCCGGCGCCACCACCAGCTTCGCCGCGTCGTCACCAACCTGGCCGTGCTCGACTTCGGCGGACCGGGCAACCTGATGCGGCTGGTCTCCACCCACCCCGGCGTCACGCTCGACGACGTCCGCGCCGCGACAGGTTTCGAGCTGCACATCGACGGCGTCGCTGAAGTCGCTGACATCGACGGCATCGCTGACATCAACGGCAGCCGGGGCTCGGTGCCAGTCACGCCGACGCCCAGCGCCGAGCAGCTGGCAGTCCTCGACCGGCTCGATCCCCGCGGGTTGCGCTGGCGCGAGGTCCCGGACCCGTGAACCCGCGTGTGCACACCCGGCTGTGCGAGCTGGCGGGCGTCCGCTACCCGATCGTGCAGACGGGCATGGGCTGGGTCGCCGGCGCCCGGCTGGTGTCGGCAACGGCCAACGCCGGCGGGCTGGGAATCCTCGCCAGCGCGACGATGGACCTGAGCCAGCTACGCACCGCGGTGGCCGAGGTGCGCGCCCGCACCACGCAGCCGTTCGGCGTCAACCTGCGCGCCGACGCGCACGACATCAACGAGCGCGTCGCCGTGCTGATCGACCACGGCGTCAGGGTCGCTTCGTTCGCCCAAGCGCCGAAGGAGGCGTTGATCGCCCGCCTGCGCGACGCCGGAGTAGTAGTGATGCCATCGATCGGTGCCCGCCGCCACGCCGAGAAGGTCGTCGACTGGGGTGTCGATGCCGTGCTGGTGCAGGGCGGCGAGGGGGGCGGCCACACGGGCGCCGTTCCGACCAGCGTGCTGCTGCCCCAGGTGGTCGACGTGGTTGCCGGACGCGTCCCGGTGATCGCCGCCGGCGGCTTCTTCGACGGGCGCGGCCTGGTCGCCGCGCTGGCCTATGGGGCCGACGGCATCGCTATGGGCACGCGGTTCCTGCTGACCAGTGATTCGGCCGTCCCCCGCGCCGTGAAGGACTTCTACCTGGCCCGCTCCGTCACCGACACCATGGTGACGACCCAGGTCGACGGAGTCCCGCACCGGGTGCTGCGCACGGCGCTGATCGAACAGCTCCAGTCCGGGCGCGGTCGCCTGCTGAGCGTGCCACGTGCAGCGGCAAATGCGCGTCGCTTCCGCAAGCTCACCGGGCTGACGTTGCGCCAGATGATGCGCGAAGGCCGGGCGATGCGCCGCGCCGGCGAGCTGTCGTGGACGCAGACCGTGATGGCGGCAAACACCCCGATGCTGCTGAAGGCCGCCCTGGTGGATGGCCGAGTCGAGTCCGGCGTGATGGCCAGCGGTCAGGTCGTCGGCGTGATCGACGACCTGCCGTCATGCGCCGAGCTGATCGAGCGGATCGTCGCCCAAGCTGGCGCCGTGCTCGACGACCTGGCAGGCCGGACAGGCCAGACAGCGGGCGCGAGCAGCTGATGGCCGCCACCATCCTGCACGGCCCGGACGGCGTGTACGCCGCGCTCGGGACGCACCTCGGCCACAGCGCGTGGCTGACGATCGACCAGGCACGCATCGACTGCTTCGCCGAGGCGACCGGTGACCACCAGTGGATCCACGTCGACCCCGAGCGCGCCCGGGCGGAGAGCCCGTTCGGCGCCCCGATCGCCCACGGCTACCTGACGCTCTCGCTGTCCAACCTGTTCCTGCCGGAGATCGTCCAGGTCACCGGGTTCGACCTGGGCATCAACTACGGAGCCAACCGGGTCCGCTTCGCAGCCCCCGTGCGTGCCGGCGACCGCATCCGCGGCGGTGCCGAACTGGTCGACGTCGGCGTGGTACCCGGAGGGTTGCAGACGACGATGCTGATCACCGTGGAGATCGACGGCATCGACAAGCCGGCCTGCGTGATCGAGTCGCTGTCGCGCTGGCTGATCACCGCTCCCTGATCACCGCTCCCCTGGTGCTACGACCAATGGCCACTGGCCGCCCGTACCCGGATGCGCCGATGCTCGACCGATGAAGACACTGACACGCAAACTCGCCGCCGCGGCACTCGTCGTCGCCCCCGCTCTCGGTTCCGTCGCCATCGCCGACGGCGCCACGGCCAAGGGCCGCGAAGTCATCCGCACCGGGCAATGCAGCGCACGGGCGACCTGGAAGCTGAAGGTCAAGGAGGAGGACGGCAACAGGCTGGAGGTCGAGTGGGAGGTCGACAGCAACGTGACCGGGCAGACGTGGGGTGCGGTCATCGCCCACAACGGCGCCGTCCGCTTCACGGGCTACCGCAAGACCACCGCGCCCAGCGGTTCGTTCACGGTGCGGATCGTGGTGCCCAACCGCGCGGGCACCGACACGATCCGTGCGTTCGCCACGAACCTGCGCAGCCCGAACGTCTGCCGTGGGGTGGTGCTGTTCTAGATCTTCGACCAGTGCGGGTGATGCCGATCGTGCCTGGAGGGTGCTCCGGTGCACGGGTCTACATGGTTCGTAGGTGCTGTTCGGTCGTGTGATCGGCAGGGAAGAACAGCTCGATGACGAGTTCGTCGAGTGTGATGTCGTGCGGGGTTCCGAACGTCGTCAGCGTGGTGAACAGCGAGATGGCATGCCCGCCGAGGTTCATGTTGCAGGTGAGCACCAGATCGTTGGGCATCTGATCGTGCTTGGGACGTCCGGCCCGTAGTTCTGCGACATTCGGGTAGCTGGCGATCTCGGCTTGCAACTCGGTCAGCGCCGGAGTGTTGGACGCGGCGGCCCGATCGAGTTGGCGGAGCAGGTAGTCGCCCCACGTGTCGAAGTTCGTGGTCACGGCGGCGAGGCCGTCGGGATGGAGGCTGGCTCGAAACATGTTGACGGGCGGTGGTTCGACAAGGTCACTCGGGAGCATCGAGAGCAGCCGCGTCGCCGCGTTGTTGGCGTGGACGACGTTCCAGCACAAGTCGAGGATCACCCCGGGGAATGGGTCGTGGGCATCGAGTAGCCGCCGCAGCGATGCGGTGATGGCAGTCATCGCATCGCTGTCGAGCGGAACGTTGGAAAATCGCGGCGCGTAGCCAGCCGCGAGCAGCAGCGTGTTGCGGTCGCGCAACGGGACGTCGAGATGGGCGGCCAAGGCGAGAACGAGTTCGGGGCTGGGTTTCGCACGTCCCGTCTCGACGAAGCTGAGGTGACGAGGCGACACTCCGGCGTTGATCGCCAGCTCGAGTTGGCTGACGGCACGCTTCGACCGCCACGTTTTGAGGAGTGGACCGATCGAGGTGGCGGGCACTGGGTCACGGTAGCGATCTCGGACTACAGCCCGCATTACCTCTCCGCATTACGTCTGAGGTCGTGCGCGCTGCCGAACGGCATCGAGTGGAGCGCGTGTTGCGGCCGGCACCTCCGTTGCGCGTCGACACGTCGTCGCCGTGTGCACGGACATCGGCGCGGCTGTGACATCGGACTCGACACGGATCTTCAGACGTCCTCCCCTCCGGCCCGGGCGGGCAGGTCACCGAAGAAGCCAACGACGCTGGCGATCCGCTCGGATCCGTCGAATCGCACGAAATCCGTTCCCGAAACAGCGGACGTGCCGTCCGGACCGACAAGGCTCCAGTCGTACCGCGCCACGCCATGGTGTTCGTCGACCGCGCTGGTGCGAGCAAACGCGTGCCCGGGAAACTGTGCCTGTACGGCGCCGAACGCGCCGACGATCTCGTTGTGTCCGGTCGCCAAGAACGGTGGGTCAGCCAGCGTCGCGTCGGCTGCGAAACAGTCGGCGACCATGACCGAGCGCAGCGCTTCGTCCGGCTCGCCGTATGCCGACAGGTACCGATCAATGACACTCGTGAAGTAGCTCATGGAACGATCGTCGGCCACCTCATGGGTCGTGCGCTACTACCCATCAGGTAGTCGTGGGACTGACAGCCCCCGAAGGCCGTGGTCGCCCAGTTGGCGGAGACGTGCCGTGGCCGCAGGGGACGGCGTGCGGGTCCAGATGAGGTGTTCGGTGCCGGTGGGTGCGGGTGGGTGCTGGCGAGTCGGCCGCGCATCTCGCCGGTGGCCGCGGCGACTTCGGCGCGAGCCCGCACGGCGCGTACCCGAGCTGGCGGAGCTGCACCCATCCATGATCATCCACGATTGATGAGATGGCAAGGATGCATTGGACTCATGAGGCGGGCAGGCTCAGGCTGGATGGATGACCCGATCGCCGGCATCGACAGCGCTCCCGCCTGAGGTCGCCGAACGAGCATCGCGCCGGGTGTTGGCCCTCACCGCGTCGACGGCCCTGGCGCCGGCGGCGTGGGGAGGGACCTATCTGGTGACCACCGAGTTGCTGCCGCCCGATCATCCGCTGTACGCCGGGCTGATCCGCGCGCTGCCTGCTGGCCTGGCCGCGATCGCCTGGACCCGCACGTGGCCGCGCGGCGTGTGGTGGTGGCGGGCAGCGGCGCTCGGCACGCTGAACATCGGACTGTTCTTCCCGCTGCTGTTCGTCGCCGCCGAGCGATTGCCCGGCGGCGCAGCAGCAACCTTCGGTGCGGCACAACCGCTCGTCGTCGCCGCGCTGGCCGTTCCACTCCTCGGCCAGCGGCCCAACCTGGGACGCGTCGCGTGGGGTCTGGTCGGCGTCGCCGGGGTTGCTCTCGTCGTCCTGTCGCCTGCGGCATCGCTCTCGACGACGGGGATCGCTGCTGCATCGGGTGCGGCGACGTCGATGGCCGCGGGCATCACCTTGACCAAACGCTGGGGACGTCCCGACGGTGTCGGCATCCTGGCCTTCACCGGCTGGCAACTCGCCGCAGGTGGTGTGCTCTTGCTGCCGCTCGCCGTCCTGGTGGAAGGAACCCCACCGCCGATCGACGGCCCCGCCGCAGCTGGATACCTGTGGTTCATGAGCGCCGGCGGGCTGGTCGCCTACCTGCTGTGGTTCCGAGGTATCGCCCTGCTACCCGTCAACTCGGTGGCGATGCTCAACCTCGTCGCTCCGCTCGTCGCCGCCGTCCTCGGCGCCGTCGTGCTCGGCCAATCACTCGAACCCGCCCAGCTCGTCGGGTTCGCACTCGCCCTCGCCGCCATCGTCGGCGGAAGCCGCCAGCCCCCTCCATGAGGGCCGTGCGATGCATTCGGTCGGGGACGTCTGAGCACGCAACGACCAACGCCCTGACGACTCCCCCGCAGGCAACCCATCCGCCCTGAGATGGAGGTACCCAACACGTCCAGCGACGATCAGCACCGTCCCGCCGAGGACGAATGGGCAGACAACCTGGCCCGGCGAGGGCACAGGACCCTATGGGCCACACCACCTCGACGCGACCGGCGCCGAGGCGAT
>CAZMHG010000046.1:0-11861 GCA_964565975.1 uncultured Ilumatobacteraceae bacterium
CGATGCACGCCTGGGTGTGCTCCTCGATGATCTCCCGACCAACGACACGACCGGCGCCGACGCCGCAGTAGTACGGACCCTGCGCCTCGGGGACGCCGCCGCCCTGCGGGAAGCCGTAGGGCGTCCCGTCGGTGCGCATCATCGTGTACTCCTGCTCGATGCCGTAGATCATCTCGGCCTTGGCGTACTTCTTCGCCGCCTTCTCGGCCGCGGCGCGGGTGTTGGTCGGGTGCGGCTTCATCGTGTCGGCCAGCAGCACGTCGCACAGCACGAGGACGTTGTCGCCACCGCGGATCGGGTCGGGACAGCTGAACACGGGACGCAGCACGCAGTCGCTGTGCTCGCCGGTCGCCTGGTTGGTCGACGAACCGTCGAAGCCCCAGATCGGCAGCGGCTTGCCGTCGGCCAGGATCTTGGTCTTCGAGCGCAGCAGCGGCGTCGGCTCGGTGCCGTCGATCCAGATGTATTCGGCTTGGTAGGCCACGGGCACGTCCTTTACTACGGGGAGGGTCGCGGGGAGGCGACGAATGACGGCGACATGGTGCCCAGATGCCGTGTCAGTGCGATTTCCCGATTGTGAACGCTGTGTGAAGCGTCCGGTGGCGATCTCGGAACGTGGCGGGAACCGCACGAGCGCGGCCGGCGTCGAACCAGCATGTCGCCATCTCGCTTGCGCCCATTCCACCGCCTGCTCCTCGCGCCGTCGTTGGTCCTGGCGGCCACGTTGGCCGCGTCGTCGTCGGTCGCCGCGGTGGCCCCCACCGTGCCGGGCACGCCGGCATCGGCGGGCGTGTCGACCAGTACGCCGGCCACCCCGACCACCAGTACACCGGCCACGCCGGGCACGAACGTGACCACGACACCCATCGTGACCGGCGACGAGTGGCCAGAGGACGCCGACGTCGCGGTGATCCGCTGGACGTCGGGCGGCGGCTTCGCGCCGATGGGATCGGACCTCGCCAACCCGCCGCAACTGGTGATCACCGCCGGCGGCAAGGTGTACCAGGCCGGCGCGGTGATCGCGATCTACCCGGGCCCGGCGCTCGTGCCGATCACCGCGCGGACCATCAACGCCGCAGGCATGGCCCGGCTGTACGCCGCGGTGAAGGACGCCCAACTGCTCGGCACGGCCCCGGACTACTCCTCGGACGTCAACGTGGCCGACGCGCCGACCACCAGCGTGGTCATCAGCACGGCGACGGGCACCGTCGTCCACCAGGCATACGCGCTGGGGTTGACCGGGCCCGACGGCGGTGCCGAGACCACCCCGGCGCGCCAGCATCTGCTCGCCTTCCCCAACACCCTGCAGGATCTCGATGCTGTCGTCGGCGCCGAGAACATCACGGCCTCGACGACGTTCGTGCCGACCGAGTACCGGCTCGCCGCCTACCCGGTGAACGTCGCCGACTACACCACCGACCAGACCATCAAGCCGGTAATCCTGCCATGGCCGGCAAGCACCGGCGTTGCCCTGGCCGACGCGGCGACCTGCGTGCGGCGTACCGCCGACCAGGTGGGCACGATCCTGGCTGACGCCAACCAGCTGACGTTCTTCGAAGATGCCGGGGTGACCTACCGCATCGCCGCCCGCGCCGTGCTGCCTGGCGACCCGACCTGCTGACCCGACCTGCTGACCGGTCGGCGCGGATCCCGTGCGGCGCGGCGCAGCGTGCCCGGCTGCTGGCCGGGCCGCTACGAGGAGACGATCGTGCTCAGCGTGGTCGGCTTGACGCCGTCGATCAGGCCCTGCTTGATGCTCTGGATGATCTCGTGCGCCGCGACGAAGTCGGGGCTGCTGTCCGGGTGGAACTTCTTGGTCAGCCCGTAGCTGCCCAACTTGGCGCCACCCCGCTTCAACACGGTCATCATCTGCTTGGCACGGGTGACCGACATCGACGTGCGCACGTCCTTGACCACCGCCGAGGTCATCTCGCTCCAGTTGGCGAGGACCTTGGCAATGCCGACCCGGTCGATGATCGCCTGGATCAACTGGCGTTGCCGGGCCATGCGGGCATAGTCGGTGTCCTGCTCGCGGATGCGCAGGAAGCCCCACGCCAACGGACCGTCGAGGAACACCGGGCCGGGCCCGATGGTGTCCTCGATGCTGCGTTTGATGCACTCGAAGTGCCCGTGCGGCATGACCATCTTGTAGGGGATGTTCACGGTCACGCCGCCGACCGCCTCGATCACGTCGACGACGACGCACGAGTCGATCACGGCGAAGTCGTCGATGGTGATGTCGAAGCTGTTCGACAGCCCCTCGATCAGTGCGTGGACGCCGGGCATGCCGTCGTTGTTCGTGTTGTACGCCTTGGCCAACTCCTTGTCGGTGTTGACCGCGTTGTTGATCGCGTTCGTCCACTCGGGGTCGCCCTTGTGGCGGATGATCTTGCCCTGGTACTTGACGTCCTGGAGGACCTTCAGCCCGTCCGGCCATTTGGCCGCAGCGGCAGAGCCCGCCGGCCAGGTGACGTTGACCAGCTGGCGGGGGATGGAGAACAAGGCGCCGCGACCGGAGCGCTCGTCGACGAACACCAGCATCATCGTGTCGGTCCGGACCCCGACCCGCCCGATTCCGCCGTCGCTGCCGATCAGCAGCGTGGTGTGGATCTTGCTGGACAGTTCGTCCTTCTTGGCGGTGACCTTGGTCTGCCCGTCACCGACGCTGAACACGGTGTCGACGGCGGCCTGCGTGCGGTTGATCGCCCACGCGGTGTACCCGGTGGGCACGGCGAGCAGGGCCACCAGGGAAAAGCCGCGCAGCCGGAAGTTGGGCTGCGACGTGCGGGCGACGTCCGGCGCGGTCATCACGACCGCGGCGAAGCGGGTGATGATCGCCAGGACGAGGACGACCACCACGCCACGCAGCACCCATCCGCGGTCGAGCAAGCTCTCCACGTCGTGGCGGTGCTGGTAGAACAGCGCGACCACGAACGCCGGCGCGGTCACCCCCAGCGAGAACAGGATCGACCCGGCGACCGGATTGCGATGCCAGACGCGGGCGCCAGGGAACACGATCGTGCCGAGCACTTCGGGCCACCGGGCACGGGCGGGACCACGACGCGAGGAGCGAGACGACCCTGCCATCGAGCACGAGAGCCTAACCGGCGCATGCCCGGAGCGGGTGGCGCTTCAACAGCCCGTCAACGCGCCGAGACGATGCCCCGCCGGAGCCCGTAGCACAGCGCGCCGGCAACCGCCAGAGCCATCGCCAACGCGGCCGGCGCCTGGATGCCGTGCCAGCGGTACAGGCGCGTCGCCAGCGGCGCGGCGAGTGCCCGGCCGGTGGCCGAGGCGGCGATGACGTAGGCCAGACCGCGCGTCGCCGAGCCGGGCACGAGCACCGATCCGATCGCCAGGGCCGACACGATGGCGAACTCGAACGCGGAGATCCCGACGAACACGCCGACCAGCCCGACACCGAGCACCCGGTTGCCGACGATCACCGCGAGGATGCCGGGCACCATCAGGAGCGCGCCACCGATCACGCTGCGTTCCTTGCCCCACCGGTCGGTCCGGTGCGCCGAGGTCACCGAGGCAGAACGTCACCGCGGACAGGCCGAAGGCGCTGAACCCGTGGTGCTCTTTCAGCCACGTGCCGAAGGTGACGACGAGGGACTGCGAGGCAGCGGCGAGCGCGCAGAAGCCCACCACGGCGAGCCAGCCGGCGCGATCGAGGCGGCCGACGGCAGCAGGCACGGCACCTGATCGGTGCGGTGCAGCCGGGGCCGTGCCGGGCCCGCCGGCGGTGGCCGCGGCGGGCCGTGCGTCGGCCGGCAGCCGGCGGGCGAGGGCGACGGCCATGGCGAGCACGACCACCCCAACGACGACGAAGGCGACACGCCACGACGTGAGCGCGGTGAGCAGCCCCATCGTGCTGACGCCGACGAGCAGGCCCAGCGCCCACGCCGTCTCGGTCAGACCGACGACGCGACCGCGGCGGTCGTACGGAACGTGCCGGGCGATCCACGAACCCATGCCGACGTCGAAGATGCCCTTCGACCAACCGAGGA
This sequence comes from uncultured Ilumatobacteraceae bacterium, assembly GCA_964565975.1. Taxonomy (GTDB): domain Bacteria; phylum Actinomycetota; class Acidimicrobiia; order Acidimicrobiales; family Ilumatobacteraceae; genus JAKOUY01. The sequence goes on from CAZMHG010000046.1 coordinate 4,014, forward strand.
GCAACAGCGCCAGACCGAACCACACCAGGCTGTGCGCCGTCGAAGCGGCGACGGCACCGAGTGTGACGCCGCCCAGACCTACCAGCATCGAGGCGCGTGGCCCGATCCGTTCGGACAGGCGGGCGGTCGCCGGAGCCACCAACCCGGAGAGCTCGGAGAAGCCGACGGCGACGCCGAGGCGGTCGAGGCCGACGTGCATGCCGCCGGCGATGACGCCGAGGAACGGGCCGGAGAACCGCTGCGCACCGTTGGCCACAAGCCGGGTCATCGTCAACGCGGTGACGTTGGTGCGCACCTCGGACGCGTACGAGTCGTCAAGAATCCGGCCGAGCACCGTTCGACGTTAGGCCGTATCCTGTCGGACCCGTGGCACTGATCGTCCAGAAGTTCGGCGGCACCTCCGTGGCCGACCCCGACCGCATCCGCGCCGTGGCCGAGCACGTGGCCTTCACCAAGCGGCAGGGCAACGACGTGGTCGTCGTCGTCAGCGCGATGGGCAAGGCGACCGACAACCTCATCGCGCTGGCCGACAGCGTCTCGCGGGTCCAGCCCGGCCGCGAGATGGACATGCTGCTGACCACCGGCGAGCGCGTGTCCGCGGCGTTGACCACGATGGCGTTGCAGGCCGAAGGAGTCGACGCGGTCAGCTTCACCGGCAGCCAGGTCGGGATCATCACCGACAACGCCCACCGCAAGGCCAAGATCGTCGAGGTCAAAGGCGACCGGGTGCGCCACGCCCTGGCCGGCGGCAAGGTCGCGGTGGTCGCCGGGTTCCAGGGAGTCAGCACCGACAAGGAGATCACCACGCTCGGACGCGGTGCCAGCGACCTCACCGCGTCGGCGTTGGCCAAGGCGCTCGGTGCCGACGCGTGCGAGATCTACACCGACGTCACGGGCGTGTTCACCGCCGACCCGCGCGTGGTGCCGCTGGCGCGCAAGCTGCCGCGCATCGGCTTCGACGCGATGCTCGAGATGGCCGGCGCGGGCAGCAAGGTGCTCGCGCTGCGCAGCGTCGAGTTCGCCCGCAACCACAACGTTCCCCTGCACGTCCGGTCCAGCTTCACCTGGGAGCCCGGCACGTGGGTCACCGACGAGGAGTCCAACATGGAAGAGCCGATCATCTCCGGCGTCGTCACCGACGTGAGCGAGGCCAAGGTGACGATCGTCGCCGTCCCGGACCGGCCGGGCATCTCCGCCGCGCTGTTCGAGCCGCTCGCCGCGGCCAACGTCAACGTCGACATGATCGTGCAGAACACCAGCCACGACGGGGCGACCGACATCAGCTTCACGATGCCCAAGGCGGACATGTCCTCGGCCGAGTCGATCGTGTCCCGGATGGCGTCCGAGGTCGGCGCCAAGGGCGTCGAGCACCAGGCGAACATCTGCAAGCTGAGCCTCGTCGGCGCGGGAATGAAGTCCAGCCCGGGCATCGCCGCGCGGATGTTCCGCGTGCTCGCCGACCTGGGCGTGAACATCGAGATGATCAGCACCTCGACCATCCGGATCAGCGTGGTGATCGACGCCAACGACATGGTCCGCGCCGCGCAGGCCCTGCACACCGAGTTCGGTCTGGACTCCGGCCAGGCGTACGCCGCCCCGCTGCCCGATCGCAAGTAGCCGCACAGCGGCTGGCTGCGGCCCGCGCCGGCCCGGAACGGTTATTCCGGCGGCCCTTCGGAGGGCACCGTTAGCCTGAGGTCCGATGAGTGCACAGAAGTCGTTGCGTGTTGGTGTCGTCGGGGCCACCGGCCAGGTCGGTGGCGTGATGCGCCGCCTGCTGGTCGAGCGCCAGTTCCCGGTGTCGGAGGTGCGCCTGTTCGCCTCGGCCCGTTCGGCAGGCACCACGCTGCCGTGGCTCGACGGCGAGATCACCGTCGAGGACGCCGCGACCGCAGACCCGAGCGGGCTCGACATCGCCCTGTTCTCCGCCGGCGCATCGTCGTCGAAGGTGCTCGCGCCCAAGTTCGCCGACGCCGGCGTCGTCGTCATCGACAACTCGTCCGCCTGGCGCATGGACCCCCAGGTGCCGCTGATCGTCAGCGAGGTCAACGGCCACCTGATCCACGAGGCACCGAAGCGGATCATCGCCAACCCGAACTGCACCACCATGGCGGCGATGCCGGTGCTCAAGCCGCTGCACGACGAGGCCGGCCTCGAGCGGCTGATCGTGTCCAGCTACCAGGCGGTCTCCGGCAGCGGGCTGGCCGGCGTGGACGAGTTGGACAAGCAGGTCCACCAGGTCCTCTCCGGCGCCCGCGACCTCACCCACGACGGCGCTGCGGTGCCGTACCCGGCACCGGAGAAGTACGTCAAGCCGATCGCCTTCAACGTCCTGCCGTACGCCGGCAAGTACGTCGACGACGGCTCGCTGGAGACCGACGAAGAGCAGAAGCTGCGCAACGAGAGCCGCAAGATCCTGGGCATCCCGGGGCTGCGCGTCAGTGGCACGTGCGTGCGGGTACCGGTGTTCACCGGCCACTCGCTGGCGATCAACGCGGAGTTCGCCCGTGCGATCGGTGTGGAGCGGGCCCTGGAGCTGTTGGCCGACGCGCCGGGCGTCCAGCTGGAGGACATCCCTACCCCGCTCGAGGCGGCCGGCCAGGACCCCGCCTACGTCGGTCGTGTCCGGCGCGATCCGTCGGTCGAGGGCGACCGCGGTCTGGCGCTGTTCGTCAGCAACGACAACCTGCGCAAGGGCGCCGCGCTCAACGCGATCCAGATCGCCGAATTGTTCCTCTGACGCCGTTGCGGCTGCACCGACGGCCGCGGTAACCGGTCAGGCGCACGCGCAGGGCATCGCCGCGCAACGCGGGCAACCGTCGGCGTAGCGCTCGACCGCCACGGTCAGGTCGATGCCGACCTGGTTGGCCAGCGAGGCGACCCACGCGAGGACGTCGGCGAACTCGTGCACCTGTTCGGCCGGTGAACCCTTGCGAACGGCCTGGGCCAGTTCGCCGAGCTCCTCGGCAAGCCACGCCACGGTGCTCGGCACACCGCGGGCGCGGTCCCGCGCACCGTAGGTGTCCTCGATGATCCGCTGCAGCCGGGCGAGTTCCACGAGGTCACGGTATCCCTGGCTGCCGGCGCGTCACCGCTGGGGTGTGCCGGCGCCGGTTCGACGCCGGTCGCCCGTCAGGCGACGGTGAGCTTCTGGGGCAACGACGCGGCGATCGAGCGGGGAGCGTCGGCGTGATCGGGGTCGACCTCGACGTCGTAGCGATCGGCGGCCATGCCGCGCACGCTGGCGAAGTCACGCTGGCCACGGGTGAGCAGGTGACCGGCGACCCCGCCGAGCGCACCCCACAGCACGCCGAGCAGCAACCCGACCAGCAACGGCTTCCACGCCGCCGACCCGTTGCGGACGAACATGCCCAACAAGGCGCCGAACAGCACGCCCATCATCCCCCCGGTCACCGCGCCGCTGACGGCCGCGCGGGCGGTGTTCATCCGGCCGACGACCTGCTCGACCGTGTGCAGGCCGCGGCCGATGATCCGCACGTGCTGGACGGGGAACTTGCGGTCGGCAAGGTGGTCGACGAGGCGTTGGGCGTCGGCGTAGTTGACGTAGCTACCGATCACCGTGCCCTTGCTGACCCCAGACGGGGCGACGAATCCTTCTGGCTTCGCAGCTTCCATGACGATCTCCTGTTCCTGGCGGTTGCCGAGTCCCAGGGTACGCGATCGGCACTTGGCGGGCGCACGGTCCTCGCCGGTCAGCTGCCCGTCGCCTGGTACGTCGGGACGTTCACGGCGCCCGACGTCGTCCGGTAGTGGCTGTCGATCGCCGTCTTCAGCCGACCGTCGGGGGTGTCGCAGTACGACATCGGCGTCATCAGCACGATGTAGCGCGGCCGCCGATCGCTGTTCAACAGATCGACGACCTGGTCGACCGCCCCGTCCGCCTGGGCAAGCGCGGCGACCCAGAGGTGGTTCACCGGCGGGTCCTCGCCGATCTCGGCGTACAGCGCGGCGTCGCCGCACAGGGCGACGATCTGGTCGCCGGGTTGGCGGTGCGCCCGGTACCAGCTGGCAATCCGTTCGGTGGCGATCAACCGGCCGTCCTCGTGTGCCGTCGACTGGACCTTCGACCGCGGCTCGAACACGAGGTGGAGCGTCGCGTAGGTCGGCGTGACGATCGCCGCGGCAGCCAGCAGCCAGCCGATGCGCGGCGGCAGCTGGGCCAGTGCGGTGCCGGCGATCACGGCGATCGGGAAGGCGAGCATCACCCAGTAGTGGCGGTAGAACTGCCCGCCCCACACGAACATCACCAGCATCACCAGCAGCCACGCGTACAGCACCACCCAGCCGCGCTGCACCACACCGGGGTGCCGGCCACGGCGCCAGGCGACGGCCAGCGCGATCGCGGTGATCGCCAGCACCGGCAGGTAGATCGGACGGGCGACCGCGAAGGTGCGCCAGAACCGCGGCCAGTCTGCCTGGGCGACGCTGCGGTGCTGCGACCGGTAGCCGTACATGCAGTACCACCAGTCGTGCGCACCGGTCGCCAGGCCATGGGCGACCTCGGCGCCAAGCACCAGACCTGCACCGAGCACGGCTGGCGCGAGCGCGGCGATCCTGGAGCGCCAGCCGGTGCCGAACAGCGCGGTGACGATGCCGGCGACGGCCAGGATCAGCACACCGTCGATGCTCGTCTGGCGCATCGAGATCGCCAGCCCGCCGAGCATGCCGGCGCCGAACATCACCAGCCACGGCCGGGCCAGTCGCGCCGAGTTGAGCCCGATCCCGAGTGCGAGCACGGCGAGCGAACCGCCGAGCAACTCGCCGTTGGCGATGAACCCTTCGAACGTGGCCACGCTGCTGAACACCGCGACCAGGAACGCGCTGAGCACCGGCGCCCACCGGCTGCGAGGGGCGACTGCCCGCGCGACGAGCGCCGCACCGACGACACCGAGGACGCCGAACCCCATCGCCATGATCCGGATCCACGCGGTGGAGCCGCCGGTCACGGCGGCGAGCACGCCGAACAGTCCGAGCAGGGCCTGTGGCCGGTCGATCCACAACTCGGTGTACAGCCCGCGGCCGTGGAACCAGGCCCGGCCGATCGCCACGTAACCACCCTCGTCCATCGTCAGCGGCGTCCACACGAATCGCAGGCGCAACAGGACCGAGAGCAATGCCGCGGCACCGACGAACATCCACCGGCGACGGTCCAGGAGTGGCGGCGCACCGACGTACGTCACGTCCGCCTCTGACATCGGCACATCCTGCCAGCGCGCACGGCACAACCCACGCCGCGGGGCGACCGAATCGCGTCGCTCAGCCGGGGAACGGGCCGGCCTTGGCCACGAGGCTGGGGACGGCATGGCCGAGGACGCCCTCGAACCACTCGCTGGCGGCGATCAGTGCGGGCAGCGACAGCCCGGTCGTGAAGCCCATCCGCTCGACCATGAACACGACGTCCTCGGTCGGCACGTTGCCCGTCGCCCGCGGCGAGAACGGGCAGCCGCCGACGCCGCCGAGGCTGGCGTCGAACGTGCGCACGCCCACGTCCAGGCACGCGGCGATGTTGGCCAGCGCGGTGCTGCGGGTGTTGTGGAAGTGGCCGCGCAGCGTCCACGGCGCAGCGCGCTCGGCGACCTCGGCGAACAGCGCTGCCGTGCGGTTGGGCACGGCGGCGCCGATCGTGTCCGCCAGGCACAGCTCGTCCGCGCCGATCTCGGCAAGGCGATCGACGATCGACAGCACCGTTGACGGATCGACCTCGCCCTCGTAGGCGCAGCCGAACGACGCCGAGATCGTCACGCTGGTGGCCAGCCCGGCGCGGCGTGCCGCGGCGGCGACGGTGCGCCAGCGTTCGATCGACTCGGCGACGGTGGCGTTCTGGTTTCGCCGCGAGAACGTCTCGGTGGCGACGATCACGCCGTTGATCTCGTCGACGCCCGCGGCCACCGCGCGCTCGACACCTCGCTCGTTGAACGCCAGCGCGGAGTACCGCACGCCCGCGCGGCGCGGCACCCCGGCCATCACCGCTTCGGCATCGGCCATCTTCGGCACCGCCCTCGGGCTGACGAAGGAGGCCGCTTCGATGCGGGTCTGACCGGCGTCGACCAGGCGGGTGATCAGCGCGACCTTCTGCGCCGTGGTCAGCTCGGCCGGATCGGCCTGCAATCCGTCGCGCGCCGCGACTTCGACGATCTGGACGTGGTCGGCGGTTGGCGCGGCCATCGCTCAGCCCATGTACACGGCGTGATGCTTGGCCACGGCGCCGCGGTCGACGGGGTCGGCGGCGGCGAAGCGGGCGATCAGCTCGGCGCGCAGCTGGCCGAAGTCGACCACCGCGTCGATCACCAGCTCGCTCGCCAGGCGGAAGATGTCGACGTCTGCTTCGTACTCGGTGCGTTGGGCAAGCACGTAGGCGGCGCGCTCGGTCGGGTCGGCGATCGCCTGGATCTTGTTGGCGAAAACCGCGTTGACCGCAGCCTCGGGGCCCATCACGGCGATCTTCGCGGTGGGCAGGGCGATCGTCGCGATCGGGTCGAATGCCGGGCCGTTCATCGCGTACAGCCCGGCGCCGTAGGCCTTGCGGACGACCACGCAGATCTTCGGCACCGTCGCCTCGGTGATCGCCGTGATCATCTTCGCCCCGTGGCGGATGATCCCGGCACGCTCGACCTGCGTCCCGATCATGAACCCCGGAACGTCGGCCAGGAACACGAGCGGGATGTTGTAGGCGTCGCACATCCACACGAACCGCGCCGCCTTGTCGGCCGAATCACCGAACAGGACGCCGCCCTTGTGCATCGGGTTGTTGGCGACGATGCCGACGACCTCGCCACCCAGGCGTGCCAGGCCGGTGGTCAGCTCGGGGGCGAACAACGGCTTGAGCTCGAAGAACGAATCCGCGTCGACAACCCGCTCGATCAGGCGGTGCATGTCGTAACCGGCGGCCTCGGTGTCGGGGAGGACGGCGCGCGTGAGCGGCTCGATCGGGTCCTCGGCCTGGACAGGCGCGGGGCGTTCGCGCCACCGGCCGGGCAGGCAGCTGAACAGCTGCCTGGCCTGCTCGATCGCGTCGGCGTCGTCGTGGGCCAGGTTGTCGCCGCAACCGGAGACCGTGGCGTGCATCCGCGCACCGCCCATCTCCTCCAAGGTGACCTGCTCGCCGATCACCTCCTCGGCCATGCGCGGCGAACCGAGGTACATCGAGGCGTTGCCTTCGACCATGAACACCACGTCGCAGAACGCCGGGATGTACGCCCCACCCGCCGCAGACGGCCCGAACAGGCAGCAGATCTGGGGCACCTTGCCGGACAGCTTGACCTGGTTGGAGAAGATCCTCCCGGCGCCGCGGCGGCCGGGGAACAGCTCGACCTGATCGGTGATCCGCGCACCGGCGGAGTCGATGAACCAGAAGATCGGCAGCTCGTGACGCAGCGCGTACTCGGTCACTCGCACGATCTTCTCGACGGTCCGTGCACCCCACGAACCCGCCTTGACCGTGGGATCGTTGGCCACCACGAGCGCCGGGCGACCGTCGACCATGCCCTGACCGGTGACCACGCCGTCGGCGGGCAGGTCCGCCGCCGAGGTGTTGGCCAGCAGGCCGTCCTCGACGAAGGTCCCCGGGTCGAACAGCAGGGCGAGACGATCGCGGACGAACAGCTTGTTCTGACGGGCGAGCTTGTCGGCCTCGCGGTGCAGGTTGCCGGCCAGTGCGCGCGTGGTGCGTGCGGCGAACTGCTCCTCGCTCACTCGCGGCCACCGAGCCCGAGGCCGCGGGAGATGACGATGCGCTGGATCTCGCTGGTGCCCTCGCCGATCTCGAGGATCTTGGCGTCGCGGTAGAAGCGGGCGACGGGGTGATCCTCGATGAAGCCGTTGCCGCCG
>CAZMHG010000047.1:0-11371 GCA_964565975.1 uncultured Ilumatobacteraceae bacterium
GGCCGGCGGTCATGAACTGCAGCAGGGCCATCTGGGCGGTGGCGTCCTGCATCGCGACACGGTCCGGATGGAAGTCGTTGTACGTCTCGCCGCGGCCGATCTCGACGTCGACCGAGTCGAGGTGGTTGAGGAGGATCTTCTCGGCCAGGGTCAGCGGCCTGCCGAAGCGCTCGCGGCCTGCGGCGACGCGGCCGGGGAGCGACGCGTAGACCCGCTCGACGAGTTCGATCGGTGTTCCGGCGGTGACGGTCATCTGAGGCTCCTTCGAGGTGGCCGACGGGGCGATCCGTACGGCTTGCGGACAGCGGTGATGTAGACAAGTATAGGACAAGTGCACGAGGGCCTTGCAAACACGAGCGGCGCGTCGCGCTGGGTGGCATTGGATCACGTCCAGTTGGCCATCCCGGTCGGTGCCGAGGACCGGGCCCGGGCGTTCTACGTCGGGCTGCTCGGCTTCACCGAGATCCCCAAGCCGGCGGCCATGGCGGCCCGCGGCGGGGCGTGGTTCGAAGCAGGAGGCGTGCGCCTGCACGTCGGCGCCGAGCCCGGCTACACGCCGTCGGCCAAGGCGCACCCGGCGATCATCGTGCGCGACCTGCCCGGTCTGCTGCACGAGACCGGGCTCCAGCCGGCGTGGAACACGGAGCTGCCGGGCTTGCTGCGCTGCCACGTGCGCGACCCGTTCGGCAATCGGCTCGAGCTGATCGACGCGGACGGCACGTGAGCGAGCGCACGATCCGGTACCAGCAGATCGCTGCCGAGCTGCGCCGCCGGGCAGCCCGCCTCGGTCCCGGCCGGGTGCTGGCCAGCGAGAGCGACCTAAGCCACGAGTTCTCCGTCAGCCGGGTCACGATCCGCCGTGCGCTGGAGCTGCTGCGTGCCGAAGGTCTGGTCGATTCTCGGCAGGGTTTCGGCTGGTACGTCGCCACCGAGCCGGTGCCCCAGCAGCTCAACGCGCTGGAGACGATCGAGGCGCAGCTCGGCAGCCGTGGCCTGGCTGCCGACCGGCGGATCCTCGAGTTCGCCTTCGAACCGTCGACGCCTCGGGTCCGCGAAGTGCTCGGCTGCGACCAGGTGCTGCGCGTCAAGCGCCTCAACCTGGCCGACGGGCAGCCGTTCGCCGTGGTGACCGTGTGGTGCCCGAGCACGCTGGGCCACCACCTGAGCCGCCACGAGGTCGAGCGTCACCCGTTCTACGAGCTGATCGGGCTCCAGCTGCGTGGCGCGACGCAGACGATCGGTGCGGACTCGGCACACGAGCCCGACGCCACGCTGCTGGATGTCCCGGTGGGTAGCCCGGTGCTGCGCTGCGAGCGGATCACGACCGACGTCGACGGTGTGCCGGTGCTGCTCAGCGAGCACGTCTTCCCTGCCCACCGCACCAAGTTCGTGGTCGAACTGCCGCACGCCGAGCCGTCGATTTCGCCGACCGGCCTGCGGCTGGTCGAATAGCCACTCGCGCCGCACACGGCGTGCTGAAGGGAGCCGTCCGTGAGCCTCGATTCGTTCCGCCGTGAGCCGCTGATGTTCGGGCCGTCGCCGATCCACCCGCTGCGCCGGCTGAGCGCGGCGCTGGGCGGAGGCGTCGAGATCTGGGCCAAGCGCGAGGACTGCAACTCGGGGATCGCCTTCGGCGGCAACAAGGTGCGCAAGCTGGAGTACCTCGCCGCCGAGGCGATCGACACCGGCTGCGACACGCTTGTCTCGATCGGCGGGATCCAGTCGAACCACACTCGGGCGGTCACAGGCGTCGCCCGCTACCTGGGTCTGGGAGCGGTGACGGTGCAGGAGCACTGGGTGGACTGGCCCGACATGAACTACGCCACCGTCGGCAATCTGCAGCTCACCCGGATCATGGGGGGCGACGTGCGGATCGACCCGGCCGGGTTCGACATCGGGTTCCGCGACAGCTGGAAGCAGGCGCTGGACTCGGTCGTCGCCGGTGGCGGCAAGCCCTACGCCATCCCGGCCGGAGCGTCGGACCACCGCCTCGGCGGGCTGGGGTTCGCCAACTGGGCACGCGAAGTCGCCGGGCAGGAGGCCGAGCACGACGTGTTCTTCGACCACATCGTGGTGTGCACGGTGACCGGGTCGACGCACGCCGGCATGATCGCCGGCTTCGCCCTGGAAGACCGTGACGACCGCAGGGTCGTGGGAATCGACGCCTCGGCGACGATCGACACGACCCGCGACCAACTGACGCGCATTGCCTCGGCGACGGCCGACCTGATCGGCGTGGGCAGGGCGCTGCGCGACGACGAGATCACCCTCGTGTCGGGCTACGAAGGACCGGTGTACGGCGTGCCCGACGCGTCGACGATCGAGGCGATCCATCTGGCGGCGCGTACCGAAGGGATGCTCACCGACCCGGTGTACGAAGGCAAGTCGATGGCCGGCCTGATCGGGATGATCCGCTCGGGCGAGATCCCCTCAGGGTCGCGGGTGCTGTACGCCCATCTGGGTGGCCAGCCGGCGCTGTCGGCCTACGCCGGCGCCACCGGTCTGAACCCCTGACACGTCACGCGCGCAACGGGCCCGAACGCCGCCCGTTCACCACCGGTCCCAGTGCACCACCGCGTCGAGCGGGACGCGCGCCGCGGGGGAGAAGTCGGTACCGATCGTGTAGGCGACGGGGATCAGTCCGCCCTGCGTGTGCGTGTCGGGGATCCCGAGCAACGCCGCGGCGCGGGCCTCGCCCTCGCCCATCAGGTGCAGCGTCGTCCACGCCGTGCCAAGCGCCCGCTCGCGCGCGGCGAGCATGAAGCTCCACACCGCGGGCAGGATCGATCCCCAGGCGCTGGCCGCCTGCAGCGTGCCCGCGCCGTCGAGGCGGCCCTCGATGCACGGGACCAGGTGGACCGGGGCGTGCTGCAGGTTGTCGGCGAGGTACTGCGCGGAGTCGATCACTGCGTCGGCGTGCGCCGCGCGGGGATCGCCCTGTGGCCACACGACGCCTCCACCGGCGGCGCGGTAGACGGCAAAGTTGGCGCGGTAGATGTCGGCAAGTGACTGCCGCAGCGCCGGGTCGGTGACGACGACGAACTGCCAGCCCTGCCGGTTGCTGCCCGTCGGTGCCTGCACGGCGAGCTGCAGGCATTCCTCGATGACCTCGCGCTCGACGGGGCGGCCGAAGTCCATCCGCTTGCGAACCGCGCGGGTGGTGGTCAGCACGTCGTCGGCGGACAGGTTGAGGCGCATCGGGCCAGCTTGGCACGCCCCGCGGCAGTTCACTGCCAGCCGGCGCGTGCCAGACTCGGCGCATGGCGCCAGTTGATCCCGAGCGACTCTCGGTCGAGGTGCGCGACGGGATCGCCGACGTCCGCCTGAACCGACCGGACAAGCGAAACGCGCTCGACATCCCCATGTTCCAGGCCCTCGTCGCGTGCGGCGCGTCGCTTGCTCGGCGGGTCGCCGACGATGACGACGTGCGCGTCGTCGTGCTCAGCGGCGCCGGCGCGTCGTTCTGCGCCGGCCTGGACATGGCAGCGATGGCCGCGCTCGCCGCGTCCGGCAGTGCCGGCGACCCGTCGGGCGGGTCCTCCGGCGACGGCGGCGCAGGTGGCGCGCTCGGCAGGGTCGAGGGGCGGACCACCCACCTCGCCCAACAGTCGTGCTGGACCTGGCAGGAGCTGGCCGTCCCGGTGATCGCCGCGGTGCACGGGCATGCGTTGGGCGGGGGCATCCAACTGGCGCTCGCCGCCGACGTTCGCATCGTCCACCCGGACACCAAGCTGAGCGTCCGCGAGGTCTACTGGGGCCTGACGCCCGACATGACCGGGACGCTCACGCTCGCTCGCCTGGTGCGCCCCGACGTGGCCAAGGAACTGGTGATGACGGCGCGGATCTTCGACGGCCGCGAAGCCGCGGCGCTGGGGCTGGCGACCCGGCTCGCCGACGATCCGTACGCCGAGGCGATGGCCCTCGCCGCACAGATCGCCGAACGCAGCCCGGCCGCGGTGCGCGGCGCGAAGGAGTTGTTCAACACCTTGCTGTTCGGCGATGCCGCCGAGGCGTTCGCCACGGAGCGCCGGTTGATCGGCTCGCTGATCGGTGGGCCCGACCAGGCCGAGGCCGTCGCCGCGCACTTCGACCGACGCCCGCCACGGTTCGGGCGGCGATGAGCGACGCGCCGGCACCCCGGCCGGACCAGCGCAGCACGGCGGACCGCAGCGCGGCACTGAAGGCGTTCCAGTTCAACCTGTTCACCAAACTCGAGGGCGCGGTCACGTCCGCGATGGTCCATCTCGGCGACGCGCTCGGGTTGTACCGCGTGCTCGCCGAGCACGGTCGACCGATGACGACCGAGGCGTTGGCCGCGGCTGCCGAACTGCACCCGCGGTGGGTGCGCGAATGGGTGCGCAACCAGGTCGCGGCGCGCCTGCTCGACGGAGACGACGACCTGGTGGCGATGTCCGCCGAGGGCGTCGCGGTGCTCGCCGACCCGGCCAACCCGGCGTTCGGGATGGGCATGTTCCATCGTCTGCCGCAGACGATGCAAGCGACCGAGCACGTCAAGGACAGCTTCCGGACCGGACTCGGCCACGACTACGACTCGCACGGCGAGCAGGGCGCCGTGGGCATCGAACGCAGCTTCGAGCCGTGGTTCCGCGCCAACCTGCTGTCGGTCGTGCTGCCGGCGCTCGACGGCGTGACAGCCCGGCTGTCGTCGGGCGCGCGGCTGGCCGACGTCGGCTGCGGCGCCGGCGGCGCGGCGCTGATGATCGCCGCGGCGTACCCCGCGTCGCACGTCGCCGGGTACGACATCTCCCAGCACGCCCTCGCCAGGGCTCGACAGCGGCTCGCCGAGCGTGGGCTGGACAACGTCGAGTTCCACGATCCCCGCGTCCGCTCACTGCCCGACGACCACTCGCTGGACGTCGTCACGACGTTCGACTGCATCCACGACATGGCCCATCCGCAGCCGGTGATCGAGGCGATCCACGCCGCGCTGCGCCCCGACGGCACGTGGCTGCTGGCCGATATCAAGGCGCTGGACAGCTTCGCGCTGAACGTCGCCAAGAACCCGATGGCCTCGATGATGTACGGGATCAGCGTGCTCAGCTGCATGTCGTCGGCGATGAGCGAGCCCGACGGAGCAGGACTGGGCACGCTCGGCCTGCCCGAGTCCAAGGCCCGCGAGATGGCCGCCGCGGCCGGCTTCGCGCGCTTCCGCCGCCTGGACGTGGAGCACCCGATCAACGCCTTCTTCGAGATCCGCCCGTAACCCGCGGCCGCTGTGCGGCGGGCACCGCGTGGCTACTCCCGGTCGAGGACCTCGGCACGGCGGCTGGCGATCTGCCAGCTACCGCCGACGCGGCGGTAGCTGTCGTGCTGCACGCCGACTGTGGTGCTGACCTTGCCGTTCTGGCGCTTGGCCCGCTCGACGAACGTCAGCCGGCCGATGCCGGTGCCGGCGGACTCGTCCACCTCGAACAGGAACTGCGGGTTCGACGGTGCGATCCACGCGTGCTCCTTCAGCGTCTTGGCCAGCGCCGCAGCGATCGCCGCCCGGGTGGCGGTCTCGTTGCGGCCGGTGGTCCATGTGCCGTCCTCGGTGAACACCGCGGCAAACGCCGCCGGATCGCGGCGCAGCACGGCGTCGTTCGCCCTGGCCAGCAGCTGGCGCAGCGCGGCATCGGTCGCCGCGCTCGGCGGGCATGGTCCGCCCGGCCGGGCCCGGTCGGGCGAACCCAACGACCCGGCGTCGATGCCGACCTCCATCGCCGCCAGGCGACGCACCGAGTCGATGACCTGGTCGCGGGCGATCACGCTGGTGTGCGCGGCGAACTGGACGGCCAGCCCGTCGATCAGCGCCGTCAGGCGCAGGGCCGCGCCCTGCGGGTCGGCGCAGACGAACTCGTTGGTCGACACGCCGTGCTCGATGACGCGGATCACCTGCTGCGCCGAGTGCTCGTCCAACTCCTGGCTGATCGTTCGCATCAGCGGGTTGCGCAACGCCTCGCCCCACGCGTCGATCCACAACATCCACTCCATGTCGCCGCTGCCTTCGGGAACGTAGTCCTGGATGATCCGGTCGAGCTGCTCGAGCGCCGTGGGGACGGCCTGGATCTCGGCCTCCATCGCCGCCAGGTCCTTGCGCGCGTAGTGGGCGAACGCCTCGGCGAGCAACTGCTCCTTGGAGTCGAAGTGGTAGTGGATCAGGCTGCTGGACACACCGAGCTGCTTGGCCACGTCCGAGATGCGCGTCCCGGCGAAGCCGCGCTCGATCACGACCTGGCAGGTGACCTCGAGGATCTCGGTGCGCCGCTGCTCGACGGTCGGCTTCTTCACGGCGAGACACCCTAGCGACGCGTGTCCGTCGGCCGGGGGCGCCGGACACGGGCACCGTAACCTGGAACCATGAGCCGCAACCGCCCCGCAGTTCGCCGCGCCCGGACCGAGGGGTTCAGCCCGGTCGCGTTCCATCGTGCGTGCATCGCCGCGCTTGTGTTCGTCGCCGCGATCGTGGTCACCGGGGCTGCGGTCCGCCTCACGGGGTCGGGTCTGGGGTGCACCGACTGGCCGACGTGCAACGACGCCCGCCTCGTCGACGTGTCGACCCAGCACGCGGCGATCGAGCAGATCAACCGCCTGTTCACCTTCGTCGTCGGGCTTGCGGTGATCCTCGCCGCGCTCGGGGCGTGGTGGCGCAAACCGCGCCGCCGCGACCTCACGTGGCTCGCGGCGATCCTGGTGTTCGGCATCCCCGGGCAGGCCTTGGTCGGCGCGGTGGTGATCTGGACCAAGCTCCACCCGGCGGCGGTGCAGCTGCACATGGTCCTGTCGCTGGTGCTGGTCGGTGCCGCGGTCATGCTCGTGGTGCGGTCGCGCCAGCCCGACGACGCAGCGCGCGTCGACGCCGTCGGGCCGGTCACCCAGCGCAACGTGCGCCTGTTGACGGTGGCAACCGCGCTTGCGCTCCTCGCCGGCACGTTCGTCACCGGCACGGGACCGCACGCCGGCGACGAGGAAGCCCGGCGATGGTTCGGGTCGACGACCCGCGTCAGCGGAACAGCCCTGACGTGGATCACCCGTGTTCACTCGCTGCTGGTGTGGCTCGCGGTGGCCTGCGCGGTGCGGCTGGCGTGGGGGATGCGCCAACGCGCACGAGACCGGCACGCGCTCGACGCACCGCTCACGGCGTGGGTGTGCACCGCGGTCGCCCAGGGGATCATCGGCTACTGGCAGTACGCCACGGGCATCCCTGCCGGTCTGGTGGCGGTACACGTCGCCGGTGCGACCACGTTGTGGGCGGTGACCGTGTGGCTGTGGACGTGCACGACACGCCCGCTGGCCACGGTGGACGACCAGATCGCCGCGGCGCGCGCCGGCGGTGTCGCTAGTCGAACAGCCTGACCACGAAGCGGCCGACGCGATCGAGGGCCGAGGCGACGAACTGGCCGACATCGTGGATGAAGTCGACCGTCGACCTGGCGGCGCCCTGCGGGTCGTTCCAGATCGTGACGAGCGCGAAGCAGACCGCGAGAACGATGGCCAGCTTCCTGACGGTATCGAACTTCATCGGCGGACCTCCGGGCAGGTAGGCCAAGGCCTACGGGGTCTCCGCCCGCCGGACACTGTACCCCTCGGACGCGCGCCGGGCAACGACTGCCACGCCACCCGAGCGGGAGGGATCGGCCAGGTGAGGTCTCCGGATGCGAACGTGCGGATGCGAACGGCCGGGCGGAAACAGTCTGGACGTAATAGTTGGCACCGAATAATCTGGACAGCGTGTCCGCCGTGCGTCGATCCAACCCGCTGGCGCTCGCCGTGCTGGTCACGCTCGGTGAGCGGCCGATGCATCCCTACGAGATCGGTCGGACGCTGAAGGAACGCAGCGTCCACGAGGGCATCAGGCTGAACTACGGCACGTTGTATGGCGTGGTCGCCGCGTTGGAGAAGTGCGCGGCGATCGAGGCGACGGAGACGACCCGTGACGGGCGCCGCCCGGAGCGGACGGTGTATCGGCTGACACCGGCCGGCCGACACGAGGCAGAGGACTGGTTGACCGAACTGCTCTCCGAGCCGCGCAAGGAGTTCCTCCAGTTCGAGGCCGCGCTCACCCTGGTCGCCGCGCTCGACCCGGCGACCGTGACCACCTGTCTGCGGCGCCGCGCGGCGTTGCTGGAGACGCGCGTCGCCCAGGTCGACGCGCAGTTGCACGTGCTACGCCAGCGCTTCGGGCTGCCGCGTCTGTTCGTGCTCGAAGGCGAGTACAGTCGGGCGATGCTCGCAGCCGAACAACAGTTCGTCCAGGCGTTGATCGACGAGCTGGCCGACGATCGCTTCGACGGGCAGCAGGCCTGGCGCCAGTGGTCGCAGGCCAACGAGACCGGCGCCGGCGCGCCGCCCACGCTCGAGTTGCCGGTGCGCCGGCCCGAAGCGCAGCAGTCGACGACGAACGGACCAGGACGAACCAACCAGACATGAACCAACCAGCGATGGACCAACCAGCGATGAACCGACCAACCACGAAGGAGACACGGTGACGAACGCGATCATCGAAGCCACCGGACTGGCCAAGTCCTACGGCGACACCCATGCGCTCGACGGGCTCGACCTGACCGCACAGAGCGGGCACCTCACCGCCCTGCTCGGCCCGAACGGGGCAGGCAAGACCACGTTCGTCAGTGCCGTGGCCACGCTGCTGCTGCCCGACCGCGGTCAGCTGCGTGTCGCCGGGATCGACGCGATCGCCGAGCCGCACAAGGTGCGCGAGGTCATCGGGCTGGCCGGCCAATATGCCTCGGTCGAGCCGGCGATGACCGGTCGCGAGAACCTGGTGATGATCGGCCGCCTGTTCGGCCTCGACCGGGCCACCGCCCGTACGCAGGCGGGCGCGGTGCTCGACCGCCTGGGCCTCGCCGACGCCGGCGACCGCCTGGTGCGCACCTACTCCGGCGGCATGCGCCGGCGTCTCGACCTCGGCGCCAGCCTGGTCGGCCGGCCGCGGCTGTTGCTGCTGGACGAACCGACCACCGGGCTCGACCCCGGAAGCCGCATCGACCTGTGGGACGCGATCCGCGACCTGGTCGCCGGCGGCACCGACGTGCTGATGACCACGCAGTACCTGGAAGAGGCCGACCAGCTGGCCGGCGACGTCGTGATCATCGACCACGGCAAGGTCATCGCCGCCGGCTCACCCGACGAGCTGAAGGCGCAGGCCGGGCGCGACGTCGTCCAGGTCCGCCCACGCCGCCCCGAGGACACTGACACGGTCGTGGCTCTGCTGCGCGACGTCGCCGGTGACGAGCCCCACGTCGACCGTGCCGTCCACGTGGTCACGGTCGGGGTCGACGGGGCCGCCCAACTGGCCGAGACCGTCCGGCGCATGGACGAGGCGAACGTCGCCGTCGACGACATCGCCCTGCGCCGGCCGACGCTCGACGAGGTGTTCCTCACGCTCACCGGCCACGGAGCAACCGAACCATCCACCCCGGACGCCACCGCGCCGGCAACGCAGAAGGCACACCGCTGATGACCACCGCCACCATCACCGCCCGGACCGCCGCGTCGTACCCGACGCGCCAACAGGCCGGCTTCGTCACCACCGCACTCGAGGTGTGCAAGCGCACCCTGAAGCAGTTCTTCCGCACGCCCCAGGTGCTGATGATGGGAACCATCCAGGGAGCGATGTTCCTGTTCATGTTCCGCTACGTGTTCGGCGGGGCGATCAGCACCCGCGGCGACATCAAGTACGTCGACTTCCTGGTCCCGGGGTTCCTGACCACGGTCATCCTGTGGACGGGGATGAGCGCCGCGGCGGGCGTCGCCGAGGACGGCAGCGGCGGGTTGTACGACCGGCTGCGCTCGCTGCCCGTTCCGCGCAGCGCGGTGCTGCTCGGCCGGACCCTGGCCGACACCGCGCTCATCGCCTGGGGGGTGGTCACGACAGCGGTCATCGGCTACCTCGTCGGGTTCCGCACCCACGCGGCGTGGACCTCGGTCGTCGGCGGCTACCTGCTGATCGTCGTCGCCGGGTGGGCGCTGTCGTGGGTCTTCATGTACATCGGCCTGGTGTCCAAGAGCGCCCAGGCCGCGCAGGGCCTGTCGATGCTGATCATCCCGTTCTCGTTCATCTCCAGCGCCAACGTTCCGGTCAAGTCGATGCCCGGATGGTTGCAGCCCTTCGCCGCGAACCAGCCCGTCTCGGTGATGATCAACGCCGTGCGCAGCCTGATGCAGGGCGGCACCACCCGACTCGGGCTGGACCATTCGACCGCCTACTGGGTGATCCTCTCGCTGGCGTGGAGCCTGGCGATCGCCCTGGCGTTCATGGGGTTGTGCACCCGCAAGTTCGGCCGGCGGCGCTAGACCTGGCAGCCCGTCATCGCCGGCACGTTGACGGGCTGCCAGGTCGCTGCCCGGGAGTAGCGTCGGAGGTGTGAACAGCTACCAGCCCAAGCCCGAGCATCACTTCACCTTCGGTCTGTGGACCGTGGCCAACCCGGGTCGTGACCCGTTTGGCATCGAGGTCCGCGCGCCGCTCGACCCGGTCGACGCGGTGCATCACCTGTCCGAGCTCGGGGCGTACGGCGTCAACTTCCACGATGACGACCTGGTGCCGTTCGGCTCCAGCGCGGCCGAGCGCGAAGCGATCGTCAAGCGCTTCCGCCAGGCCTTGGACGAGACGGGCATGCACGTGCCGATGGCGACGACAAACCTGTTCGGCCAGCCGGTGTTCAAGGAGGGCGCGTTCACCGCCAACGACGTCAAGGTACGGCGCTACGCCGTGCAGAAGACGATGAACGCGATCGACCTCGGTGCCGAGCTGGGAGCAGGCGTGTACGTGATGTGGGGCGGGCGTGAAGGTGTCGAGGCCGAAGCGGCCAAGGACCCGCGCGCGGCGCTCGACCGCTACGCCGAGGCCGTCAACCTGTGCTGCGCGCACATCCGCGAGCGGGCCTACGACATGGTCGTCGCCCTCGAACCCAAGCCGAACGAGCCACGCGGCGACATCTTCCTGCCGACGGTCGGCCATGCGCTGGCGTTCATCAACGAGCTGGAGTGGCCGGACATGGTCGGCCTCAACCCCGAGTTCGCCCACGAGACGATGAGCGGGCTGAACTTCACCCACGGTGTCGCCCAGGCGCTGTGGCACGGCAAGTTGTTCCACATCGACCTCAACGCCCAGCGGATCGGCAAGTTCGACCAGGACTTCCGCTTCGCCAGCGAGGGTGTCCGCGATGCCTTCTACCTGGTCAAGCTGCTCGAAGACAGCGGCTGGGACGGCATGCGCCACTTCGACGCGCACGCCTACCGCACCGAGGACGCCGACGGCGTGTGGGACTTCGCCCGCGGCTGCATGCGGTCGTACCTGATCCTGGCCGAGAAGGCCGAGCGCTTCCGGACCGACCCGCAGATCGCCGAG
>CAZMHG010000048.1:0-5728 GCA_964565975.1 uncultured Ilumatobacteraceae bacterium
GCTGTTCGTCAGCGGGCGGGCCAGCTTCGAGCTCGCCACCAAGGCGTGGTCGGCCGGCTTTTGCTGGATGCTCGCGGTCAGCGCACCCACCGAGCTGGCCGTCCTCACCGCCCGCCGGGGCGGCCTATTCCTCGCCGGGTTCGTGCGCGGCACGCACCTGAACGTCTACTCGCCGGACCGCCCGAGCCTCGGCTGAACGTCGGCTGAGCCTCGGGCCCGGGTCGGTGCCGGGCACACAGCCCATAGCCTGACGCGATGACGTCGCCCATGTCCCCCACCGTCGGCAACGGTGTCCTGCATCTGTTCTGCAAGCCCGGTCTGGCCTACGAACCGGATGCCTTCGTCGCCGCCGTCACCCAGGCGCAGTCGGCAGGAACCCAGGTCGTCACCGTCGCGGTGCTCGGCCACAAGGCAGACGTCGCCGTGATGGCCATCGCCGACGACCTGCGTGCCCTGCGCGCGTTGCAGACCGCGGTACAGCGCGCCGGGCTCGAGGTGGTCGACAGCTACGTCAGCCTCACCGAGGTGTCCGAGTACGCCAAGGGCATGCCCGACGAGATGCTCAAGATGCGGCTGCATCCGCAGATCCCACCGCAGCGCGTCGAGATGAACGCGTGGTGCTTCTACCCGATGAGCAAGAAGCGCGACGCCGAAGCCAACTGGTTCACCCTGCCGTTCGAGCAGCGCTCCGAGCTGATGCACGAGCACGGCGCGAGCGGTCGCAACTTCGCCGGGCGCGTCGTCCAGTACGTCACCGGTTCCACGGGGCTGGACGACTTCGAGTGGGGCGTCACCCTGTTCGCCGTGGCGCCCGACGACCTGAAGTCGGTGGTGTACACGATGCGCTTCGACCGCGCCTCGGCGGTGTACGCCGACTTCGGGCCGTTCTACGCCGGCATGGTCACACCGGTCGAAGAGCTCGCCCGGTCGATCGGCTGAGCATCGCCGGCGGGCGAAGCGGCTCCGGGTCGCGGGTCGGTCTGGTCAGCTGCTGACCGACAGGGTGCCCTGGGACTCCTCGGTGCCGTCGGTGGCGATCTGCCACACCTCGAACACGCCGTCGGCCATGTCGCCGTCGGCGGCGAGGTTGATCGTTCCGTAGTCGATGTTGCGGTCCGCGGCGAGCAGCGACGCGCACGTCGCGTAGTCGACGCACACCGAGCCGCCGGTGCTGACCGCGACCATCTCGGCGGCGATGTTCTTGGACACCGTCGAGTGCGCGGCGCGCGAGGCGAGGGCGATCAGGTTCACGCAGTCGTATGCGTTCTCGGCGAACGAGCCGGAGAACGCGCTGTTCAGCGCGAGGAACCGCTTGCCGAACACCCCGGTCCTGTTCAGCGCGCGCGGCGAGACGCCGCTGATCGAGCCGACGTTGAGCACCTTCGTCGGCAGGTCTGCCGCGGTTTGGCGCGCCGCGTCGTTGATCACGAACGGGACCTGGGCGCGGTTGGTCGCCGCCGTGGCCGCGGTGATCATCGCCGGGACCGAGACCTTGTCGCCGAGGACCACGATGGTCGCGTCGTCCTCGGCGACGCTCGCGGCGACGCCGCTGATCGACGACTCGTCGGAGGTGAACGGCTCGCGCCGGACGGTGACGCCGCGGGCGCGCAGGTTGACCTCGACGGCGTCGGCCAAGGGCCGGCCGTAGTCGTCGTCGAGGAACGTCAGGTCAGCCGCTGACGCGCCGGTGCGATCGACCTGAGTGGCGATCGCCTTGGCCTGCAACGAATCGGACGGGATCGTGCGGAAGAACAAGCCGTTGTCCGGGAAGTCGTCGAGCGCCAACGCGCTGGCGGTGGGCGAACACGTCAGGATCCCCGCCTGGACGGGCGTGGCCAACGTGGCCAGGGCGACGTTCGACGACATCGGGCCGATGATCGCGTCGACACCGAGCTTGATCAGCTCGTTCATCGCCGCTCGGGTGTTCGCCGGGTCGCCCTCGGGCCGCGACAGGATCTCGACGCGCTGCGCGGCGGCGCGGATGTCGGCGACGGCGAGTTGGATCCCCTCGTCGATCGATCCGCTCAGGTCCGCGGTGGAGGGCGCCGACGGCCGGAGCACGCCGATGCGCAGCACGCCGTCGTCGACCGGTGTCGTGGGCGCAAGAGTGACCGACGTCGGTGCGGTGGTGGCAGCCGTGGTCGCCTCGCCCGGCGATCCACCGCTGCACGCCGCGGCGGCCAACGACATCGCAGCCAGCGCTGGCCACGTTCGGCGGAACCGGGTCACCCGGCCGAGCGTACCGGCGGGCCGCCGGGCGCTGGCGTAGGGTCGGCGGCGTGACCGACGCAGCTGGGCCAGCCGACTTCACCCGCGAGCTGGCGCGGTGGAGCGAGACGCTGGCCGGCATCGCCCGTACGGGGCTGGGCTTCACCCAGAGCCTGTACGAACGTGAGCGGTTCGAGGAGGTGCTGCACGTCGCCGCCGACATCAAGGCCGCCACCGACGAAGCGCTGGAGGTGCGCCGCGAGCGTGACCACTTCGTCCAGGAGTGGCTCCATTCGGTCGGCGAGGGCGTGTCCGGATACGTCACGCCGAAGGTCGCGATCGGGGCGATCGTCGGCGACGACGACGGCCGGCTGCTGCTGGTCAAGCGCCCGGACAGCGGCATCTGGCTGTTCCCGACGGGCTGGGCGGACGTCGGCTACTCGGCGGCCGAGGTCGCCGTCAAGGAGGTCGCCGAAGAGACGGGCGTGGAGTGCGAGGTTCGCCAGTTGCTCGGCGTGGTCGACGGGCAGCGGATGGGCTTCACCCGCTTCGGGATGTACATGCTCCTGTTCCACTGCCACGCGGTCGGCGGCGAGCTGCAGGGCCATCCGCTGGAGACGGCCGACGTCGGGTGGTTCGGGCGCGACGGTCTGCCCCAGTTCTCGGCGGGCGCGCAGTGGTGGGGTCCGATCGCGTTCGCCGCGATCGACGGCGTGCAGCGCCCGGCGATGTTCGACCCGCCACGCCAACCGGTGTGGCGTCACGACCCGACAGGGGCGGCGCACTCCGGCTGACGGCGGTCTCACGGACTCAGCTGGCCCCGGCCCCGGCCGGCGCCGGCCTCAGCCGAGGCCCTGCTCGCGGAGGAACTGTTCGACCTCGCGCACCATGTCGGCCTCGTCGAAGCCGTCCAGGCCGAGGACCGTCTGGCCAGGAAGCTCGGCCGGGCGGCCACCGGCTACACCCTCGTCGGCGGGGCCGGCGATGTCGTGGTCAGCGGTGCCGTCGTCACCGTCACCGTCGTCATCGTCGTCCGAATCGCTGTCGTAGCTCTCGGTGTCGAACTCGTCGTCGCCGGAGTCGTACATCGACTCCAGCCGGTCGACGTAGGTCGACAGTTCCACGTCGCCCTGGACCACCGCGTCGACCTGCTCGCGGTAGTGGTCGGCGGCGATTTGGAGGTCGCCCGCCGGGGACGGAGAGCCGACCAAGCCGCTGACGCGCTCGACGAGCGCAGCAGTCGCCGCCGTTCCCGGCACCTGCGAGGCGTACGCCGGAACGGCCGCCCACAACGATGCGCTGGGGATGCCCTCGGTCGCCAATGCGTCGTGCAGCACACCGATGATGCCCGTCGGACCCTGATAGTTGCTGGGCTGCAGGTCGTAGCGCTCGAGCACCGCGTCGTCGGAGGCCGTCCCGATCACCCGGACCGGCCGGGTGTGCGGCACGTCCGCCAGCAGCGCACCGAGGGTGATCAGCATCGGCACCTGGAAGCGCTCGGCGACACCGACCAGCTGGGCGATGAACAGCCGCCACCGCAGCGCCGGCTCGGGGCCGAGCACGAGGATGACGTCGCCGCCAGGTGTCGAGGCACTCCACAGCCCGACCGTCGGCCACACGATGGATCGCTTGCGGCGGCCGTCCAGACGGACATGGGGGCGAACGGTGGCGAAGTCGGTGAACTCCTCGGGGTCGATCTCGGCCAGCGGGGTTGCCTGCCAGCTGCGGACCAGCTGGCGAGCGGACTCGGAGGCGGCGTCGCCGGCGTCGTTCCACCCGGTGAACGCGGCGATCATCGTCGGCTTGCGCAGCCTCGGCTCGGCCAGCCACCGGACGTGATCGGTCATCGGCCGGAAGGCTACCGGTGCGCCACCTCACGCGCCTGCGCGTGCATCAGGCCACGGCACGCGCCTGCGGTGCACCAGGCCACGGCACGCGCCTGCGCGTGCACCGCGCTCGCCCGCTGGCAGGCCCGGCTCGGGCAGTAGCTTGGCGCCGTGCCTGCCACGATCGAAATCGCAGCCGGAGCGACCGACGAGCTCGTCGCCGCCGTTGGTGTGCTGTTGCCGCAACTGTCCTCGTCTGCCGCGGTGCCGACGGCTGACGAGCTGGCCAAGCTGGTCGGCAACCCGGACACGCCGATGTTTCTGGCCCGCCTCGACGGCAGGATCGTCGGGATGCTGACCCTCGTCCTGTTCCGCATCCCGACCGGCCTGAAGGCGTGGATCGAAGACGTGGTCGTCGACTCGTCAGCGCGTGGCCATGGCGTCGCCCAGGCGCTCAGCCGGGCCGCGCTCGCCCACGCGCGCGACAGCGGGGCCAAGGCCGTCAGCCTCACCAGCCGGCCGGCGCGCCAGGCGGCCAACCAGCTGTACGTCGGCCTCGGCTTCTACCAGCGCGACACCAACGTCTACCGCTACGACCTGTGACCGTCGACGATCGCCAGCAGGTCCTCGGCCGCCTGGCGCGTTTGCCAATCACGGTCGCCGGCAGCGGCGCGTAGCGCGTCGATCGCCCGCTGGTCGGTGAACGCAGCCAGCGCCAGCACGGCTCGGCGACGGATCGCCGGCCGATCGGTCGTGCCGTGCAGGATCGCGTCCAGCCCGCGTTCGTCGCCGATCGCCCCCAGCGCGGCGACGGCGGCCTCGCGGACGAGGGCGTCCCCGTCGCCGGTGGCCATCGCGTTCAGCCGCGTCATGGTGGCTGTGGTCGTGGTGGGTTCGCCCGCATCCTCACGTTCGCCGCAGGCCCACGCGGCCATCTCGCGCACGGTCGGGTCCGGGTCGTCCAGGCTCGCACCAAGGTCGACGCCGGGCCGCCGCGCGGCCAGTTCGACGGCTCGCCGGCGGACCGTCGGCTGGGCGTCATCAAGCGCGTGCACCAGGTCGTCGTCGCGCAACTGGCCGGCGCGGTCGAGCGCGCCGAGCGCCAAACCACGTGTGTCGGCGTCGGCGTCGTCCAGCGCGGCACGGGCCGTTGCGCCGTCACCCCCGTGCCCGGCGACAGCGAGGCGTCGCCACACGTCGTTCACCGCTTCAGCAGGCTGGTGACTTCGATGACGAACACGGCCGCGCCGTAGCCGAGCACGGTGGCGACCACCGCGCCGAGGATCAGCGCCATGCCGCCGGCCGCACCGGCGGACCACAGCCGGCGGGCGACGGACGCCGGCACGTACGGATCGGTCGGCGCTTCCTGGGTGATCGTCGGCTGCTCGATACCCTGGAACGGGTCGCGTAGCGACCGGCCCAATGCTTTGGCAGGCTTACGCCACCCAACGGCGATGAGTGCGATCGTCGCCAGGGCCGCAAGCAGGAATCCCAGGATCGTGAGCGTTTCGATGGAAGCAGCAAGCACGCAGCAGGCGATGGTACCGCCCGCGCCGCCGCAGGTCCGGGCACTGCGCCGGCGGGTGGCTCCTGTGGTGGCCTTCGCCGCCGTCGCCGCGCTGTTCGGTGCACTGGTCCTTGGGGCCCTGCCGACGACGGTGTTCCTCACCAAGCAGAACTGCACCAAGCGCGAT
>CAZMHG010000048.1:5738-11352 GCA_964565975.1 uncultured Ilumatobacteraceae bacterium
CGATACCGCCGGCACCTGCACCGAGTTGGGGGCCCCCGAGGCGGTGGAGTACGGCATCGTCCCCGCACAGGCACAGCCGGTGCAGCCGCGCTTGTCGATCACCGGGGCGACGGTCAAGGGCGGCAACGGGGCGATCGACTTCGTCACCATCAAGCAGCCGGACCTCGACCTGCTCGACTGGCTCGCGGTCCGCGACAACCCGGCGGCCGAACTGCTCAGCCACCACGACGTCTACGGCGACGAGACACCGTCCCAGCAGGTGCAGCGCGGGCAGCAGGCGATGCGCACGGCGAAGGACGAAGCGGAGTACGTGGCCCTCAAGTTCGCCGGGTACAAGCCGGAACGGGTCGAGGGCGCCGTCGTGGTCGACTACCTGCCGTGCCTCAAGGCGTCGGGCAACACGTGCACCGAGTACGCCCCGGTGGCCAAGGTGCTGCAGCCCGGCGATCGCATCACCAAGGTCGACGGCACGACGGTCGGCACGCTCACCCAGCTGCGCGCCGCGCTGGCCCCGCACAAGCCCGGCGACACCGTCAAGGTCACGCGTGTCCGCCCTGCCACCGGCGGCGGTGCCGAGACCACGGCCGAGGTCGACGTCACCCTGCTTGCCGCGCAGGACGACCCGACCCGGGCGATCATCGGCTTCCTGCCGGCCGACACGACCACGATCAAGTTCCCCGAGAACGTCAAGATCAACATCTCCACCGAAGGCATCGGTGGCCCCAGTGCCGGCGCCGCGTTCACCCTGACCGTGATCGATCAGCTGACCGACGGCAACATGCTTGGCGGCAAGACCGTCGCCGTCACCGGCACGATCGACCTCGACGGCAACATCGGCGCGATCGGCGGCCTCCCGTCGAAGGCCTCGGCCGTGATGCAGGCCGGGGCCAAGTACTTCCTCGTGCCCACCGAGCAGGGCGAGGCGGACATCGCCCAGGCGCGCAAGGTGGTCGGGGGCAAGGTCCAGATCATCCCGGTGGCGACCATCACCGAGGCGCTCGCCGCGCTGCAGAACCTCGGCGGGGACCCCGTCAAGCCCAACGTCACGACCTGACTGCGTTCGACCCGCGAACCCTGCAAACGCAAGGCGTTCGGCGTTCGCGACGCTCGCGGCCGATTGCCCCGCGGTGGGGCCGATTGCCACGTTTCGGCGCACGGCCACGCCTAACGTTGGGCGCCAATGGCCATCTCCTTCTCACGCCCCGACCCGTCCTCGCCGGCGGCCGTCGCCGCGGCGACGTTCAGCACGGCGCGCCGCGGGTTCGAGCCGACCGAGGTTCGCGACCTGCTGCGCATGGTGGCCGCCGAACTGGGCCGGCTGCAAGAGCGCGAGAAGTTCCTCGAGCGTGAGCTGCGCAACGCCCAGCAACGGCCCTCGGCCGTCGCCGCGGCGTTGGACGAGGACCTGGTCACCAAGTTGCTCGGCGAGGAAGCCGCACGCATCCTGTCGACCGCGCGCGAAGCCGCCACGCAGATCAAGACACGCGCCGAGGACGGCGCAGCGCGGCTGCTGCGCGAGTCCACCGAGGAAGCCCAGCGTCTCCGCGAGGAGGCCGAGGTCGAATCGGCGCGCAAACGCGGCGACGCCACGAAGGACGCCGACGCAGAGCTGGAGATGGCTCGTCAGCAGGGCCGCGACATGGTCGCCGAGGCGCGGGCCTACCGCGAGCGCGTGCTCGGCGAGCTGTCACGGCGCCGCGAGCTGGCCCGCCAGCAGATCGAGCAGTTGGTCAGCGGCCGCGATCGCCTGCTGCAGGCCTTCGACCGAGCCCGCTTGGCGGCCGTCGACGTGATGTCCGAGCTCACGCCGCTCGGCACGCCGACCGAGTACGTCAACCTGGCGACGACCACCGGCCCCGTGCCGGTGATGGTTCCGGCGGACAAGCTCGTGGTGCCCGGTGCGGCGACGGCCGCCGAGTTGCTCGCCGGGATCGACGCGATCGAGCTGCCACCGCTCCCCGAGGCAGTCGAGGCGGTCGACGCCGGTGAGGCCGAGGCCGACACCGACGGTCCCGGTGATGCCCCCGCGGCCGCCGAGCCCGTTGCCGATCGTGCCGACCACCCTGCCGGGGACACCTTGGCCGGGGCGGATGACGAGCCGAACGGCGAGGCGGATGACGCGGCCGAGCCGAATGGCGAGGCGGATGACGCGGCCGAGCCGGATGACGCGGCCGAGGTCGACGACACGGTGGTCCTGTTGCGTGCCCGGGTCACGGCGGGTGCCGTGCCGGCCGACCCGTCCGCCGCGGAGGCCGCGGATGACCAGCATGCCGGCGCAGTCGCGGACGACCGTCACGCCGGAGCGGCCGTGGACGACCGCCAGGCCGGAGCGCTCGTGGAGGACAGGGAGCCGGCGCCGGTCGTGTCGCTCTTCGCCGGCGAGTTGGACGTGCCGCTTGGCCGGCAACACGACGAGGCCGAACCCCACGCGCACCGCCCGGCCGACGACCTGTTCGCCCGGCTGCGCGCTTCGCGCCTGACCGACGTCGCCGAGCGTGCCGCAGCGGCAACGCAAGTGGACGATCCGGCGCCCCCGCCAACCGTCGCGCCTCCCGCCGATCCGGTGGCTGCGGGCCCGTCGGTGTTCCATGCAACGCCCGAAGCCCCAGCGCCGGACACCGCGTCCGACGACTCACCGTTCACCCGCCGGGACACCGAGCTGACACCGGTGATCGTGACCACGGCACGCAAGCTGAAGCGAGTGCTGGCCGACGAGCAGAACGAGGTGCTCGATCGCCTGCGCACGGCCAAGACGGCGGTGACGCTTGCCGCCCTGCTCCCCGCCGCCGGCGATCACGCGGCCCGCTACGCGGGCGCCGTGACCGGCGAGCTGGAGACTGCGGCGTTGGCCGGTGGCGCCAGCGTGCGGCCGTCGGGCTCGGCCAAGGTCGTCCGGTCGGCGGTCAAGCGCGGCGCGCTGCAACCGGCCAACGACTCGCTGACGACGCTGCTGGTGATGCCATTGCGTGAGCGTGTCGAGCGTGTCCTGGTCGCCGCCGACGGCGACAACGACGAAGCGGCGTCGCTGCTCCGCGGGATCTACCGCGAGTGGAAGACGCAGCGGATCGACGAGCACCTCGACGACATCGTCCGCCTGGCCTACGGCCGTGGCCAACTCGCCGCACTGGCACCCGGATCGAAGGTCTGCTGGGTGGTCGACCCCAACGGACCGCCGTGCGCCGACGCCGAGGACAACTCGTTGGCCGGTGCCGTGACGGCCGGCGAGCCGTTCCCCACCGGTCACCTGTGCGCGCCCGCGCACGAAGGTTGCCGCTGCCTGCTGCGTCCTGTGGGTGACTGACGGCCGCGGCTCGCACCCGGCGCGCACGCTGACGGCCTGCCGGGTGCCACCAGCAGCGCGCCGCTAGCCTCACCCCGATGCCCACGTCGTCACCGCCGCCGCGGCGCAATCCACTGACGGCGGTGGGCGATCGGTTCCGCCGCATGGTCGCCGGTCGCGGCCGTGTCGTGCTGATCGTCGTGTTCGTCCTGCTCGCCGTGCTCGCCATCGCGGCCCGGCGCATCGCCACGTTCTACACGAACTACCTGTGGTACGACTCGCTCGGCCGCAGCGACATGTTCTGGGGCCTGTTGCGCCCGAAGGTGTTCCTGTTCGTCGTGTTCTTCGCGGTGTTCGCCGTGCTCGGCGTGGTCAACCTGGTGATCGCCGACCGGCTCGCGCCGGTCGCGTTCTCGGCCAACACGCACCCGGTGGTGGAGCGGTTCCACGAGTTCTTCGGCCAGCGGTTGCGTGCGGTCCGCATCGCCGTCGCGCTGTTCCTCGCCGTCGTGATGGCGCTGCCCGCGGCCAGCCAGTGGCAGGAGTGGCTGATGTTCCGCAACACCCGCGGCTTCGGCATCTCCGATCCGCAGTTCGGCATCGATGCAGGCTTCTACCTGTTCAAACTGCCGTTCCTGACGTTCGTCATCCGGTGGCTGTTCGTCGCCGTGGTGCTGGTGATCCTGCTCGTCGTCGCCACGCACACCCTGAACGGCGGGATCGTCATCGCCCCGCCGCGGCCGCGGGTACGCGCGGCGACCAAGGCGCACGTCGCCGCGCTGCTGGCCGTGCTGGCGCTCATCAAGGCGGCCGACTACTGGGTGTCGCGCTACGAGGCCACCAGCGAGAGCCGCGGGATCGTCCGCGGCGCGCTGTACACGATCGTCCATGCCGATCTGCCCGCCCTCGTGCTACTCGCGCTGATCGGCGTGTTCGTCGCCGCGCTGTTCTTGTCCACGCTGCGCACCGGGTCGTGGCGGCTGCCGCTGGTCGCCTCGGCGCTGTGGCTGGTGATCGCCCTGATCGGCGGTTTCGTGCTGCCGGCGACGATGCAGGCGCTGCTCGTCAACCCGAACCTGAAGGACCGGGAAGGCCCGTACATCGAACGCAACGTGAGCGCGACGCGGTTCGCCCTGGGGATCACCGACGTGCAACGCAAGGAGCTGACCGTCGGCGCGGTGAGCGACAGCGCGCTGAAGACGGACTCGTCGGCGCTGAGCGACGTTCGCCTTGTCGACCCGAACGTGATGGTCAGCCGGTTCAACGCCGACCGCGGTGTGCGCAACGGTTTCCGCTTCTTCGACCTGGACGCCGACCGCTACCAGCTCGACGGACGCGTCCAGCAGGTGGTCGTCGGCGCTCGCGAACTGGACCTGAGCACGATCGGCAACCGCTCGTGGCAGGGCCAGCACCTGATCTCGACGCACGGCTGCGGTGTGGTCGTCGCCCCGGCGAACCGCGTCGACGTCGACGGCCGCCCGGCGTACCAGGAACCGAAGCTGACCAGGCCCGAGCTGTACGTCGGCGAGGAGATGACCGGGTATGCCGTGGTCGACACGTCGGTCAACGAGCAGACGTGCGCCGGCCAGGAGAACGCCGGCGAGTACGCCGGCACCGGTGGTGTGCGCCTGTCGTCCACGCTGCGCCGGCTGGCGTATGCGATCAGCGAGTTCGACTACAACCTGTTCGGCTCGAGCGCGATCAACGACAACTCGCGGCTGATCTCGGTCCGCCGCGTTCAGGACCGGGTGCGCAAGTTGGCCCCGTTCCTGTCGTTCGACAACGACCCGTACCCGGTCGTGGTGGACTCGCCCGCGGCGCCGGACCGCCGGGTGGTGTGGGTGCTCGACGGCTACACCACGTCCAACCGCTACCCGTACGCGCAGAGTGCCGATCGCAGCCAGCTGGCGTCCGATAGCGGCCTCACCCAGCCGTTCAACTACATCCGCAACAGCGTGAAGGCGGTCGTCGATGCCTACGACGGCTCGGTGACGCTGTACGTCGTCGCCGACGACCCGATCGTGCGCACGTGGTGGGCGGCGTTCCCCGACCTGTTCACCAGCGGATCGCGGATGCCCGAGGCGATCCGCGAGCACCTGCGCTATCCCGAGGATCTGTTCCGCATCCAGACCGCGGCGTACAGCAAGTATCAGCTCGCGGCGAGCGACTTCCTCGACCGCGACAAGGCGTGGAGCGTGGCCCCGGCCCCACCGGTACAACCCGTGCGGGTCTCGTCCGTGGTGAGCAACACCGGGGTCGACGCGACGGCCGCGGACACCAGCTCGCAGTCGCGTGCCAGCCTGGCGCTGGCCGGTGACAACGCGGCGCAACGGT
>CAZMHG010000049.1:0-11222 GCA_964565975.1 uncultured Ilumatobacteraceae bacterium
GTCGCTGCGCGCCGGCGGCACCGGCCTCAACCTCACCGCCGCGTCGCGGGTCGTGCACTACGACCGCTGGTGGAACCCGGCGGTCGAGGACCAGGCGACCGACCGCGCCTGGCGCATCGGCCAGCAACGCGCCGTGTTCGTCCACAAACTGGTCTGCCAGGGCACGGTCGAGGAGAAGATCGACGCGCTGATCACCGACAAGAAGGCGTTGGCCGAGGCCGTCGTCGGCACGACCGACGGCGAGTGGTTGAGCGAGCTGTCCACCGACGAACTGCGTGACCTGGTCATGCTCGATCCCTCGGCGCGGCACTCGTCCGGCGAGGCCCGATCGCGTGCCGCTGCGCCCGGCCCAACGGCACCGCCTGCTTCGCCTGTTCCCGGCACCAGGCCGGCGCTTCGGGCCATCGACGGCGGCGCACGATGAGCGTCATCGTCGTCCCCGGCCAGTTCTCACGCGACGCGCACCCCACCGGAAAGCTGGCGGCGACGCTGCTCG
Source organism: uncultured Ilumatobacteraceae bacterium (assembly GCA_964565975.1). Lineage (GTDB taxonomy): Bacteria > Actinomycetota > Acidimicrobiia > Acidimicrobiales > Ilumatobacteraceae > JAKOUY01. Next base: position 497 of record CAZMHG010000049.1, read on the forward strand.
GCGTGGCCATGGCCGGCATGGCCGAACCGGGTCGGTTCCGGCGGGCCAAGGCCTGTGTCGCCGACCGCTCGGTGACCCGGCTGGAGCTGATGCCCGGCATCTTGCGCGCCACCTGTCGCGGCAGCCACCCCGAGCCGTACCAGGTGATCGTCTCGGTGCCGAGCGTCGCCCCGCCGGCCACCGCCGACCCCGCCTCGTGGCGCTCGCAGATGACCCGGCTCGTCCCCGACGGTGACGACATCCTGTTCAGCTGCACGTGCCCGGACGAGGGCGACCCGTGCAAGCACGGCATCGCCGCAGTCCTGGCCCTCGCCCAGGAGATCACCGGCCGGCCGGAGCTGATCCTCGCCTGGCGCTGCGGCGACGGGCCCGAGGTACGCAGCCGGCGAAGGACCGACGCGGCCCGCCCCGCCACACCGGTCGGCGAGCGTCGCCCACCACCCGCGCCGCGCGTCGACCCGTACGCCACGCCGGAGTGGCGGGCGTTCGTCGGCGCCGGGTCCCCGACACCGCGCCCGCCCCACCTTCCCAGCCAGACGTCAGCGGTGAAGCGCAGCGCGATCGACGTCACCGGCGCCGAGGCGTTGACCGAGGCGATGCTCGACGCGCTCGTCAGCGTGACCTGGCGCTGACCGTCCACTCCGAGTACCGCGGAACCATCCGGTCGCCGGCGGAGTCGATCACATCATGACGACACCCCGTCATGACGACACACCAGGTCAGGACGGCACACGTGACGACGGCACCACGGATGGCGGCGTGCGCTCGCCGATGCTGTTGAGCACCGGCAACGGCACCGGCGCGTCCGTGGACCGCACATCCGTGGACCGCACATCCCGAGACGGCGACGAGGCGTTCCAGCGGTTCTACCGTCACGAGCACGCGCCCGCGGTGCGCCTGGCATGGATGCTGACCGGCGACCGTTCCGTCGCCGAAGACCTCGCCCAGGACGCATTCGTGCGCCTGTACCGCCACGGCGGCGCGGTCGACCGACCGGCGGCGCTGTTGCGCACGATCCTGGTCAACGTCTGCCGCAGCTGGCATCGTTCGCGGCAACGGGCTCAGCTTCGGCTGGTGCGCCACGGCCCGTTGCCGGACGCACTCGACCCGTTCGCGCGCGAGCTCGATGACGCCTTGCGCCGGCTGCCGTACGAGCAGCGAAGCGTGGTGGTCCTGCGGTACTGGCTCGGCCTGACCGAGGCCGAGATCGCCACAACCCTCAACTGCCGCCCCGGCACCGTCAAGTCGCGCCACGCCCGCGCCCTGCGGGCCCCACGAAGGGAGCTCCCATGAACCTCGTCGATCGCCTGCCCGGTGCACTCGACCACATCGCCGAGTCGATCGAGGTGGACCACGCGTGCCGCTTCGACCCTTCCACGGTTCCGGTGCTGACGGCCGGCGGAACGTCGCGGCGGCCATTCGCGATCGCTGCTGCGGTACTCGGCGTCGTCGGGATCGCTGCGGCCGGCTACACCGTCACCCGTCCCGCCTTCTCCGACGCACCGACGACGACCACCCCCGCAACGCCCTCCGATCTCGACCTGCTGCTGTACCCGGCAGGCGCCGGCATGCGGGTCGAGTCGGCCACGACTCTCTCGGCAGCATCGGCCGGCGGAACGACCGTGCTGATCGACTCGAGCGGAGTCACGCACACGCTGAGGATCGGCGCGGCAGCCGACCCGCCCGACTGGAGCAGCCGAACGGTCGGTGGGCTGCAGGTCTGGCACGGCTACGAGGACGGCAACGCGGTGTACGCCGTGTTCGGCGAGTGCTCGACGTTCACCGTGAGCGAGGGCGAGCATGCAATCGACTGGGATCCGAGCGTGGTCAGCCTGCTCGAGCACGTGTCCATCGCCAACGGCACGGTGGTGGTGAAGCTCCCGGTGGGTTGGAAAGACCTCGGCGCCGGTCAGCCGACCGCGACCTACGAGATGACGTTCAGCGCGACGGTCGACGGCCGGTCACACGAGCTGCGTCTGATACAGGCGCTCGGAAGCACCCCCGGAGTGCTCGCCGCCGGCGTCTCCCCGGGCAGGGTCACCTACCTCGGCGGAGGGTCGCTCGTGGTGCTGTCGACCGAGACCACGCGGTATGTGCTGTGGCGCTCCGACGGTGCGGTGGCGATGCTTGGCGGCGAGACGGACCTGGACAGCACGACGATGGCCGCGATCACCGCCCAGCTGACCGGCCACCACGCCGAGCAGTGGAGCGCGGCGCTCGATCCGACAACCACAGCGGGCACGTCGGCGACGGAGACGGGAGCGCCGGCACCGTCGACCACGATCGCCAGCCGCCTGCCGGTGCTCACCGATCCCGCCTGCGCCCGGCCGACGCTGACCGTCGAGCAGTGACGATCGAGCCGTGGCCACTCATCTCCCGGCGCCGACGGGCGGGGCGACACGGGTCACCCGTCCCATCGTGAACCGTCCGTGACGAAACCAATCAGTGACCGCTGACGCCCGTCGGCGACCACCCATCTCCCGGCGCCGACGACCGACCGGGGCGTCGCCGGTCAGCCGGCCGTCGTGAACCGTCCGTGACGAATCTCGACCGCTGATCCGGCTGATCCGTGGGTTTGTCAAGCGGGGTTCGCTCCACCGCGATCCGCTGAATTGGCCCCACCGGAGACCGGGTCCGTGGGTTGGCGTTCGTCGAGGCAGATATGACTGTGGACCGTGGTGAGGCGGGTGAGGTTGGCCATGTCGGCGGCGGCGCCTTGTCCGGCGGCGGATGCGAACGCGGCTTCGAGGTCGGCCATGGTGGCCCAGGTCATGGTCGCGATCTGCCAGACCGGGGCTCCTCGGAGAGGTCGTGGCTGCTTCGCGAGGGTGTAGGAGCGCAGACCGGGGAGTGCTTGGGTGAGGGGAACGTGGACGGTCTGGTAGTGGTCGTCGAACGCGGCCGGGTCGGCCGGAACGTCGTAGAGCACGACGAGCGATGCGGTCATGACTGCTCCCGCTGGTACGTGGTGAGAGTGGCTGGCCCGGCGAGGGTGACGCCAGTGAGGGTGAAGTGGTTGATGGCCTGGCCTTCGGGGAACGGTCGGGCGCCCGCACCGATGGTGGTCGGGAAGGTGAGGAGCCGGTACTCGTCGATGAGATCGGCGGCGGCGAGTTGCCGCACGATGCTGAGGCTGCCGGCGACGATCACGTCGCCGGCGCTGGCGAGTGCGGCGACGGTGTCGTCGAGGGTGGTGTCGAGGCCCCGCGAGTTCGACCAGGCGGTGGGGTCGACCGGCTGGTGGCTAGCGACCACTTTGGGGACGGCGTTCATCCGCTTGGCGAAGTCGTCGTCGCGGTTCGGCCAGATCTGCGCGAACTTCTGCCAGGTTGATCGGCCAAGCAGCATCGTGCCGTGATCGAGTGATTCGCCGAGGGCGAACTTGTCGCCGGCGACGGCGGTGGGGCCGTGACGGAATGCCCAACCGCCGCCGGCGGTGTGGTCACCGCCGTCGGGGTCTTCGACGATCCCGTCGAGCGTGATGAATTCGATGACGATGACGTGGCCCATGGTCGACTCCTGACGAGTGGTGCGAGTGGCCGAGGTGACGGCCGGTGGTTGTCACCGGTACGTACTCGCGGTCGTTCGCGAACTCATCGGCGCGTGACGGGAGATCTGATCAGTCGTCGCCGAGCCCGGCGGGCAGTCCGAATGCGCTGAACAGGGCCGGGTTGGCGAACACGACGTTGCGAACCACTTGCCCGTCGATGGTGTCGAGAACCTGGAGCGAATGGGCCCGCCATCTTTGGTCGTTGGCCGGCGCGTAGGCAGCGAACGCTGGTTGCCAGTTGGCGGACACGGGGATCGCCCGCCAGGTTCCGGGGCGCATCGTGTAGACGCGGTGCATGAACTGGGCGTAGTGATGGTGACCGGCAAACCAAAGCGGGACCGGCGGCATCTCCAGCACGACGTCTTCGCGTAACAGCTCGACGAGGCGGTCGACGTCGGCGTGGCAGAACGCGTCGACGTATCGCTCCAACGTTTCCCGCTCGCCTGGCGCGTCGGGGAGCCGTTGGTCATCGGGGTCGATCGGAGCCTAATCGAGAGTTGCTCGGGCGCGCTGCACGCCGCTGTTCACCGCGGCGACGGTGACGTCGAGACAGTCGGCGATCTCGGCGGCGGGCCATCGCAGCACCTCGCGAAGCAGCCACATCGCTTGCTGTCGTGCCGGGAGCCCCTGAGCGGCGGCGATGAACGCCAACCGCAGCGACTCACGGGCCGTTGCCGCGTCGGCGGGATCGGGCAGCCCGTCAGTGGGGAATGGCTCCAACCAGGGCGTTTCGAAGTCAGGGGCCAACACCGCGTTGACGCGTGTCCAACCGCGACCAACGCGGACGGCAGCGCACGTTTCGAACGTTTCCGCAGCTCGGTGAGGCAGGTGTTGGTTGCAATCCGATAGAGCCATGTCCGCAGTGACGCCCGCTTCCGCGTCGTAGGTGTCGCTTGCCCGCCATGCCCGCAACATCGTGTCCTGCACGAGGTCCTCGGCGTCATGGAACGATCCCGTCATCCGGTAGCAGTGCGCCAGCAGCTCGCGACGAAACGGCGCCGCCTGCACCTCGAAGTCCCTGATGCCGAAGCGTCCTGGCGACACACCCATCATCACAGCACAAGGGCACCCTCCGGGTGTTCAGCCGACGTTGCGGGTTCGGTTGCGGCGGGTGGAGCGGAGCCGGTAGCGGTGACGATCTGGAAGACAGCTCGGCGCCGCGGCCGTCGAGCTGGACGTAGCCGAGCTCGTCCAGGCAGAGCAGATCCAAACGTCCGTATCGGGCGACGAGCCGGGACAGTTTGCGTTCGTCGGCGGCTTCGACGAGCTCGTTGACGAGCTGCGCGGTGCGGCCGTGTCGGTCATCGTCTTGGCCATCTCATGCCTCCAGCAGGGCGTCGTCGTGGGTCAACGTCGGGGTCGGCCGGTCGAAACGTGCGAGGTGTTCAGCCGTCCGCTGGTCGCAAGCTCAAAACAACAACGACACCTTCGATCTCCGTCCAGCCATGCCGCAGCGTCCGCCGCCACGAACCTGAGATCGCGGACCCATGGGGCCAAGTCAGACGATCACCGCCACCACAAGTGGGGCAAATCAAGATGTCATCTCCAGATCCGCACGACAGACGCGCACCACCCCGCTCCGTGAGCAGGCGGAGCGGGGTGGCGGGGCCCGGCTGCGGCGGGGGGAGGAATCCGCAGCGGGCCAGCGGCGCCGATCACCGGGTTGGAGCGGCCCGGGAGGCGCGATCTTGATGGCTGAGGGTTCGTGGGTCTCGGCCAGCCGGAGGGTTCGGTCAGCCCACCGGTGCGTGCCGATCGCGGGTCCGGCAGCTGGGCACCTGTCGAATCGTCACAGACGGTTCGACACGGCAGGCCGACCGGCGGCGGCGTCAGCTACCACCGCTCGACGTGCTCGGCTGCGCCGTCGAGCTCACCGGCTGGATCCCGCCCTGCGTCTGCGCAGGCTGGCCCTGCGTCGTCGTCTGACCCGGGAAGCCCTGACCCTGCACGGGCTGGTTCTGCGACTGACCCTGAGCTGTCGTCTGGCCCTGGCTGGCCTGACCCGGGGGCTGCGGGAACTGCCCCTGGCTCTGGCCGTTCTGGCTCTGGCCGTTCTGGCCCTGGGGCTGGCCGCCGCGACCGGGCGGGAACTGGCCCTGCTGGCCTTGCGTGCTCTGGCCAGGTCCGCCGTGCTGACCGCCGGGACCTTGACCCTGCTGGCCACCGGGGGTCTGCGTGGCCTGGCCCTGTGTCCCGGTCTGGCCAGGGCGACCGCCGGACCCCTGCTGGCCGCTTGGCGGCTGCGGGAACTGGCCGGTCTGGCCCGACGGGGGCTGACCGATGGCCGGCTGGCCCATCTGGGTGGCCGTACCGCTCGCCGGTGCCGCGGCGGCGACGTCGTTCAGCATGCCTGCGTCGTCGCCGAGGACGTCGTCGAGCACGACGTCGGGTGCGCCGTCGAGCACGATGTCGGGCGCCACCCCGGTCGTGGCCGAGGTGCTGGTGTCGTCCGTCGTGCCACTTGTCGTGCTGCTGGTCGTGCCGCCCGTCGCGTTCGTCGAGGGCGTGTTCAGCGCCGGCTTCTCGGTGGCACTGGCGCCGGCCGCGGCACCGACCATCAACACGGTGCTGGCCGCGGCTGCCACACCGGTGAACCTGCGGGTCAGGCTCGCCGGGTGCCGGCGAATGCGGACCAGCCGAGCCCGGGTCTGGACAGATTCGTCGGGATCGGTCCGCTCGGCGCCGGTCCCCAGGGTTTCGTCGTTCATCACTCGTTCCGTTCTGCACCGCAGGGTGCTTCCGGGGCCGGCAGTCCGTCGGCCCGTTCATCGATGTGCCCACGATCGACCGGCAACCTCAGAGCTGGCTCAACCTCGGCCGGGAACTGGGTTGGACTTCGCGCGACGCGCCCACCGGTCCGGCGCACGACGACAACGACAACGACAGACGCGCCACCCGTGTGGGTGGCGCGTCTGCGGGGGGTCTTTCTGCTCGGCGCTGGCGAGTCCACACCGCTCGGCGGTGTCGACGTTCAGCGCGTTCGCACGGGGATCCTGCGAGGAGCGCCAGGAGGGGACGTCATCAGATCGTGTCGATCGGCCTTGGCCACGCGCATCGCCGTCAGTCCGACGACCAGGACGATGGCGACGATGTTCGCCGCACGGAACAGCACCGTGGTGCGGTCCGTACCCGCGGTCAGCCCATGCAGGGTGGCCACCAGGAACAGCGGAAAGCTCAGGAAGTGCACCGCCCGCCACACCCGTTTGCTGAGGCGCCTGCGCAGCAACGAGGTGACCTCGACGGCGATCAGCAGGTAGAACGCCGCGGCGCCCCAGCCCACCGCGGTAGGGGACACCAAGGTGGCCCACTTGGCGTCGGAGGTGCCCCACGGGAAGAGGACGTCGCCGACCGACATCGGCGAGTACTTGTGGACGAGCAGCGCGCCGACGTGCACGAGCGTGAACACCACGCCGAGCCCACCGAGGTAGCGGTGCAGGTCGAGGATCCAGTTCGGCCGCGGCTTGCCGCGCAGCACCTTCGTGGACAGCGCCAGACCCCACAGCACGCTGCCGGTCAACACGGCCCAGGCGACGATGCCGCTCGAGCGCGAGACGTACCACCAGGTCGTGTCGTCCACGGCGATCATCGCGCCTCCTTTCGCACGACGACCGTACCGTTCAGGTCGACAGGTCCCGTGTGGGCGAGGAACCCCGGCGTGCAGCGGGCCACGCCGGCGCAGTCCACGGTCAACGCGCAGGCCTCGCCGTCGACGACGATGTCGAACGCCCTCGCGGTGCCGCGCAGCAGCGCCGCCTTGGCGATCACCTCTGCCTTCCATGCCTCGCCGGCGATCACGGAGGCCAGCTCGACGTCCGACGTGCTCGGCTCGCCCGTTGCCGGATCGATCAGATGGTGACGGGCCGTTCCGTCGAGCACCCACGCCCGACGCAACGTGGTCGAGGTTGCCACGGCTCCGTGGGCCAACCCGACGAGCACGATCGGTCGGTTCGCCTGCGGGTGCTCGATCGCCACGGTCCAGGTCCCGCCGTCGGGGGCGATCCCGATCACCCGCATGTCGCCACCCATGTTCACGCACACGCCGTCCGCGCCGGCGGCGATGGCCTCCTCGGCGACGAGATCGGCGCACAAACCCTTGCCGATCCCGCCCGGGTCGAAGCCCGTCCCTGCGGGGATGCGGACCTCGGCTCGGCGCGTGCGGTCGCCGCGGATCTCCATGTCGGTGCAGCCGACCAGGCTGTACCGCGGCGCACGCTGCGGCGGAGCAGACGGCGCCGGCGCGGCGATGTCGGCAAAGGTGCGGTCGTATCCGGCGTGGATGACGGCACCCAGCACCGTGGGGTCGAAGCTGCCGCCGGTCAGCCGCCAGGCCTCGACGGCGCGCTCGACGAGCAGCACCGTCTCCGGGGCGACGGTGACCCACGCGCCGGCGTCGGCGGACATCCGGCTGGTGTCGCTGGTGTCGACGAACCGGCTCCACAACTGCTCGAGCCGGGCGATGCGCTCGGTGAGCGCGTCGATCAGGCCGTCGTGACCGCCGACGACGATCACGTGGGCAGTCGACCCCATCGCCGGGAACATCCGCTCGGCCACCGTCATGACGCAGGCCGAGCGGCGGTCAGCTTCCATGGCTCGCCGTGTTCGACTGGGACGACGGCTGCGCGGCCTGCGCGGTCGTCGAGTTGCCACTGCTCGCTGCCTGCGTCGTCGCCGTGGTCGCGGTCGCCGCAGTCGTCGCGACGGCCGCGGTGGTCGCCGTGGTCGCCGTCGTCGCGACCGCCGCGGTCGTCGCCGTCGCTGCCGCTGTCGTTGCCGTCGTCGTCGCGGTCGTCGTCGCCGTCGTCACAGCCTCGGCCGACGGGTTCGCCGCGGCATCGTGGCTCATCCAACCGGTCATCACGCCCATCGCCGCAACGGCCGCGACGCCGGTCACCCGGCGGGCGCCACGAGCCGGGTGAGGCCGCCGGCGGCGTGCCGGCGGCGCAAGCCGCTGCGCGGCCCGTGTGTTGCTGTCGTTGTCCTGGGTGCCCATCGCATACCTCCGTTGTCGTACGGGAGAACGATGCGCGACGCACCTTGGAGGATCCTCAGGGACCTTGCAGGCTTTCAACAGATCTGGCCAGGCGGCGCCGGCCCGAGGCCGGGTGAGATCCCCATCAGCCACCCAGCCGGCTCTCGACGGGTGCGGCTACGTTGACGCCGTGGCCACCACCCAGCCGTACGTGCTCGCTGTCGACGACGAGGATCACATCACCGAGTTGATCGCCCTCGCACTCGGCTACAACGGGTTCGAGGTCGGGCGCGTCGCCAGCGGGCGGGCCGCGCTGAACTCGATCGGCGCCCGCCGCCCGGACCTGGTGCTGCTCGATGTGATGCTGCCGGACCTCGACGGGTTCGAGGTCGCCCGACGCCTGCGCCAGGCCGAGGGTGCCGGTAGCCGGGTCCCGATCATCTTCCTCACCGCGCGCGACGCGACGAACGACAAGGTCGAGGGCTTGCGCCTCGGCGTCGACGACTACGTCACCAAACCGTTCTCGATCGAGGAGCTGATCGAACGGGTCAAGGCGGTGCTGCGTCGTAGCGGCGGGGCGAGCGGGCAGCAAGTCCGCCTGTCGTACCACGACCTGGAGCTGGACGAGGAGACCCGCGAGGTCACCCGGGCCGGCAAGGTGATCGATCTAACGCCGACGGAGTACAAGCTGTTGCACTACCTGCTGTCCAACTCGCGCCGTGTGCTGACCCGCGAGCAGATCCTCGAGGCGGTGTGGGACTACACGTTCGCCGGTAACGCCAGCGTGCTGGAGACGTACATCAGCTACCTGCGCCAGAAGGTCGACACGGTCGAGCCGAGCCTGATCCAGACGGTGCGTGGCGTGGGCTACAGCCTGCGCCTCCCGAGCGGCTACGACGCCGGCTGACGAGTTGGCTCCTGGCGCCGGGCGGCGTTCCCAGCGTTCTCCCAGGGTCACCCGCGAGGATGAGCCAGCATGGGCGACGGTCAGGACGAGCGTGATGGCGAACGTGCCGGCGCGGCCCGTAGGTTGGCCGCGGTGAGCCTGCGGGCCCGGCTCGTCCTGGCACTCGGCGCGTTGCTGACACTCGGTCTGGCCGCGTTCGGGTTCGCCACGTACGAGCGCTACGCCACGGGCGAACGATCGCGGGTCGACCAGCAACTGCGTGCCTCGGTCGCCGGCGTCTACCGGGCGATCCAGGGGCGCTCCGGCGGGATCGCGACACCGGGTAGCGCGCCGGCAAGCTCGACGCCCCCGGCGGACTCCACGGGCTCGATGGACGGCTCCGGCACCGGACCAAACCCACCGCGCGACGATGACGACGACGTCCACGGGCCGCAGCTCGCGGGGTTGTACGGGGTGGTGCGCTCATCGGACGGCGCGATCCTCGGCAGCACCGACGCGTACAGCGGGGACGACGCCCCGGACCTGCCGACAGGGCTTGCTGCCGGAACGTACTTCGACGCCGGCTCGACGAACGGTGGGACCACGCGCTGGCGGGGTTATGTCGGCACCAGCAACGGGCGGACGGTCATCGTCGCCCGGCCCGTCTCGGACACGGATCAATCGCTGCGCAAGCTGGTGCTGATCGAGACGATCGCCGGGCTCGGCCTGCTGGCCCTGCTGACCAGTGGCGCGTGGCTGATCCTGCGGCGCGGCCTGCGACCGCTGGAGCACATGGCGACGCAAGCGCGCAACATCAGCGCCGGAGACCTGTCGCACCGTGTCGACGTCGGTGATTCGCACGACGAGGTCGGCCAGTTGGGTGTCGCCCTAAACGGCATGCTCGACGATCTGCAACAGTCGTTCGACGCGCAGCAGGAGACCGAGGCCAAGCTGCGCCAGTTCCTCGCCGACGCAGCGCACGAGTTGCGCACCCCGCTCACCTCGATCCGCGGCTTTGCCGAGCTCTATCGCCTACAACCCGCGGCCCGCGTCGACGCCGACGCGCTGATGTCGCGCATCGAGTCCGAGTCGTTGCGGATGAAGGGCCTGGTCGACGACCTCTTGCTGCTCGCCCGGCTCGACCGGACCGCGCCCGCCGAGCGCGGGCAGGTCGATCTGGCCGTCGTGGCTGCCGACGCGTGCACCTCGGGCAAGGCGATCGAGATCGGCCGGCCGATCTCGCTGCACGCGCCAGGCCCGGTGGTGGTCGAGGGCGTGGGCGACCACCTGCGCCAGGCAGTGGGCAACCTGGTCGCCAATG
>CAZMHG010000050.1:0-11218 GCA_964565975.1 uncultured Ilumatobacteraceae bacterium
GCGGCCGAGCCGCCCGACGCCGGGAGACACACGGCGGCTCGGTCCATGCAGTGGTGGTTGTCCGACGACGGCCAGGCTCAGGTGCCGGGCGTCGCCGTGGCGGCCGTCGTGCCGGCGGTGGTGCCGGCCGTCGCCGAGTCGGTCACGCCGTGGGCGTCGCAGGCAGCCTTGACGTCGGCGGTGCACAGGTCGGCGTACTTCGCGTCGCCGGCGGCGACGACCGTGTTGACCTGATCCGGGCCGATCAGGATCGGGTCGGACTGGAAGAACGGGGTGCCGTCGTCCAGCTTCGCCGGGGCCTCGGGCTTCTCGCCCTTCAGCAAGGCGATCGCCAGATCCGAGGCAACCTTGGCCTCGACCCGGAACGGCTTGTACACCGTGGCCGTCTGCTTGCCGAGGAGCACGTTCTGCAGTCCGGCGATGGACGCGTCCTGGCCCGACACGGCGGCGGTGATGCCGTTCTTGTCGAGGATCGCGATGATCGAGGCAGCGTTGTTGTCGTTCGGGGCGAGGACGCCGTCGACCTTGCCCTGCACGGCGGTGAACGCCTGCTCGAAGAGCGTGCCGGCCTTGGCGCCGTCCCAGGTGCCGGCCATCTCGAACGCCGGCTTGACACCAGCGGCGGAGAGCACGGCGACAGCGCCGTCGTAGAACATCTTGGCGTTGCCGTCGGCCGGGTCGCCCTGCGAGTAGATCACGCTGGCCGTCGCCGGGTCCTTGCCGGCGGCCTTCAGGCCGTCGAGCACGGTCTGGCCCTCGAGCTGGCCGACCTTGGTGTTGTCGAACGACACGTAGTAGTCGGCACCCGTGATCGGGCGGTCGTAGGCGATCACCGGCACGCCGGCAGCCTTGGCCTTCTCGGCCACGGCGGCGCCTGCGCCCTGGTGGTCGATCAGGATCATCACGCCGCAACCGCCGGCGAGCTGCTGGTCGCCGATCGTGGCGTACTTCGCCGGATCGGACTGCGCGTTCTGGATGTCGGTCTCGAAGCCGGCGGCATCGAACGCCGACTTCAGCGCGCCGCGGTCGCCGGTCTCCCAGCGGGTGCCGGCGTCGGCGTCGGGCAGGATGACGCAGGCGCGGGTGCTGGCGGCCGCGTGAGCGCCGGATGCGACGAAGCCCGTTGCGGTGATGGCCAGCACGCTGGCGCCGAGCAGCGCCTTGGTGGTGGTGCGGATCATGAAGTTCCCCCTCTGGAAGGTGATGAGACCGCCGTGTTCACGAGCACGGAGCGCGCCGGCAGCGCAGCGAAACTAGGGCGCCGTCGATGTTCCGTCAATCGTGAATATCGATTCACCACCGCGTGCACGGTCGCCGGGCCGGGCGCCTCGGCCTCACCGCCGAAGCCGCCAGATGTCCGCCAGCGTCGCCGTCCGTGGGTGACGGTGAAAGCGTTACGGCGTCAGGGTTTCGGCGGTGACCCGGTCGGTCACGAGGACGTCGATCAGTCCGCCGTGCATCGCCGCGCGGATCGCTTCCACCTTGCGTGGTCCGCCGGCGATGGCGACCTTGCGCGGCACGCGGCGGAGTTGGTCGAGGGTCATGCCGATCACCCGTTGGTCGACCGCCGTGCCGAGCGCTTGGCCCTGCCGGTTGTAGAAGCGCAGGCAGACGTCGCCGACCCCGCCTGCCCGGGCCACCGCGCTCTGCTCTCTGGCGGTGAACACGTTGCCGCTCTCGGCCAGCGCCGGTGACGGATCGATCGCCCCGACGCCGAGGAGGGCGACGGTCACGCTCTTGAACAGGGCCATCGTGGCCTGCACGTTGGGGTCGCGCTCCAGCACCTTGCGCGCCTCGGCCGACCCGACGACGCCGGGTGCCGGCAGCAGGACCGGTTGGCCGCGCAGGGTGAGCGCGAACCGGCGGGTCAGTTCGGTGGCGTGCATCGCCGCGTTCGGGTTGCCGACCCCGCCGAGCAGCTGGACGACGCGGATGCGGGTCGGGCCGGGAAGCGGATGCATCGCCGAGACCGTTGCCAGCAGGGTGGCGCTCCACGCCGAGACACCGACCACGTCGTTCGGGCGCAACGTCGTCTCCAGGTGGTACGCCGCCGCCTGCCCGATGTCGCGCATCAGCTGCGCCTCGTCCACCGTGCCGTCGGCCGCGGGTGCCGCCGAGTCGGTGACGACCGCTTCGGTGATCCCGTAGCGGGCCTCCAGTTCGCCCTCGAGGTCGGCGTTGACGCCGACCGGGACCTGCACCGTGATCCGCACGACCTCGCGGTCGAGGGCTTCTTTGAGCAGCCGGGACACGCGGGCCTGGCTGAGGTTGAGCCGCTCGGCGATCTCCGTCTGGCGGAGGTTCGCCTGGTGGTACAGCTGGGCGACGCGGGTCATCAGTCGCAGCTCATCTCGTGGCGCCACCGTCGCTCACCCCCCTTGTCGGCGTCACCCGCGGCAACGGGCCACGGCGTCGCGCCATGATGCCCGACGTTCGGCGACCGGCCCGACCGGAGACGCAGCCGTGCCGGCGGCCCACGCCGACGGGTGCACGACGTCGCCCGGCGCACCGAGCGCGGCGATCTCGTCCGGGCCGGACCACACGCCGGCTGTCATGCCGGCGAGGAACGCGGCGCCGAGCGCGGCCAGTTGCGGGTCGGCGGTGCGTTCCACGGCGAGGCCCGTCAGGTCGGCAACTGTCTGGGCGAGCAGGTCGCTGCGCATCGCCCCGCCGTCGGCGCGCAGGCGCGCCGGGGTGATCGACGGTGGCAACCGTTCGAGCACGTCGGCAACCTGGTGGCCGACGGCGTCGAACGCAGCGCGGGCGACGTGGGCCGGTGTCGTCGCACGGGTCAGCCCGGTGAGCACACCACGCGCCGCAGGGTCCCAGTAGGGCGCGCCGAGCCCGGCCAGTGCCGGCACGAAGCACGCACCCGCCGTGCCGTCCACCGTGCGGGCCAGCGCGTCGAGCGCGGCGACGTCGACGCCCAGGCCGAGCAACGTCGCCATCCACTCCAGCCCCGATCCGGTGGCGACGATGTTGCCCTCCAGGCCGTAGGTCACCTGGGGTCCGGTCGGGGTGGTACGCGACCAGGCGACCGTGGCGGACAGTCCATCCACCCGCGTCGGCCGGTCGACGCCGGCGAGCAGCGAGGTGCCGGTGCCGAACGTCGCCTTGACGATCGAGGGGTCGGTGATCCGCTGCCCGACGAACGCCGCGTGGGAGTCGCCGGCGACACCGCCGACGGGAGCGCCGGCGGCGAGGGCGCGATGTGAGAGCGCGCACGCACCGTACGACGCGGCCGACGGGCGGATCTCGGGGAGTGCCTGACCGGGGACGCCGAACGCGGCGAGCAGGTCGTCGTCCCAGCGCGTCGCGTCCAGGTCCATCAGCAGCGTGCGCGAGGCGTTGGTGTGGTCCGTGGCGAACGTCGCGCCGCGCGTCAGGTGCCACACCAACCAGGCGTCCACGGTGCCGGCGCACAGCTCGCCGGCAGCGGCGCGGGCCGCTCCGCCCGGCGTGTGGGCCAGGAGCCAGGCGATCTTCGACGCCGAGAACATCGGGCCGAGGACCAGGCCGGTGCGTGCCGCGACGAGGGCCTCGAGCTGGGGCGTGCGTTGCGCCGCGCACCAGGCCGCGCCGCGCCCGCACTGCCAGCTGACCGCCGGCCCGCACGGTTCGCCCGTTGCCCGATCCCACAGCACGACCGTCTCACGCTGGTTGCTCACGCCGACGGCGACGACGCTGCCGTCGGCTGCCTGGTCGAGGCACTGCGTGATCACCGCGAGCGTGCCGCGGACCAGTTCGGCCGGGTCGGATTCGGCCCACCCTGGACGCGGGAAGCGCACGGCGACGCGTTGCTCGGCGACGGCGCAGGTGCGCCCGGCCTGGTCGACCAGGATCGCCTTGGTGTTCGTCGTGCCCTGGTCGACGGCGAGGACCAGCGGACCGTTCACGCGATCAGGCTCGCAGGTCGCGCACCGCGCCGGCGATGCCCGCCGGTGTCAGCCCGAAGTGCTCGACGAGGAACTCGAACGAGCCGGTCGGGGCGAATACCCCTGGCAGACCGAGCAACCGCATCGGTACCGGGTGGTGCTGGACGACGGTCTCGGCGACGAGGCCACCCAGGCCACCGCGCACCTGGTGCTCCTCGACGGTGACGATCGCCCCGGTCTCGCGTGCCGCGGCGACGATCGCGCCGGTGTCGGCCGGGCTGATGCTGGACATGTTCAGCACGCGTACGTGGACGCCCTCGGCGGCGAGCAGGTCGGCGGCGGCCAGCGCCGGGCCGACCATCGTGCCGTTGGCGACGATCGTCGCCGCGTCGCCGTCGCGCAGCTGCGGCGCGTGGCCCAGCGCCAGCTGGTACCCGTCGCCGTGCACCGCCGGGACCGGCGTGCGACTGGTGCGGATGAACATCGGACCTTGGTGTTGGTGGGCGACCCGGATCGCCGAGGCGGTCTCGGTGGGATCGGCCGGGACGACGACGGCCAGGTCGGCGATCGCCCGCAACCAGGCGATGTCCTCGACCGAGTGATGCGTCGGGCCGAGCTCGCCGTAGGCCATCCCGCTGCTGACGCCGACGAGCTTGACGTTCGCCGCGCTGTACGCCGCGTCGGCCTTGATCTGCTCCAGGGCGCGGGCGGTGAGGAAGCACGCCGCGCCGCACACGTACGGGATCAGCCCGGCGTTGGCCAGGCCGGCACCGACGCCGACCATGTTCTGCTCGGCGATGCCGACGTTGACCAGGCGGTCCGGGAACTCGGCCTTGAAGGCGCCCAGCTTGGTCGACCCGACGGAGTCGTTGACCACGGCGACGACGCGCTCGTCCTCGCGGGCGATCTCGACCAGCGCAGTGGTGAACGCGTCACGGCAGTCGTGCATCACGCCAGCTCCTCCAGTGCCTGGGCGAACTCGGCGTCGTTCGGGATGCGGTGGTGCCAGGCGGCGACGTCGGTCATGAACGACACGCCGTTGCCCTTGCGTGTGGTGGCGATCACGCACGTGGGGCGTCCGGGCTGGCGCGGCGCGGTCAGCACGGCGTGCAGCGCGGCGTGGTCGTGCCCGTCGACGTCGACCACCGTCCAGTTGAACGCCCGGAAGCGGTCGCCGACCGAGTCCAACGCCATCGTCGTCTCGGTCCGGTCGCCCTGCTGCAGGCGGTTTCGGTCGACCACCAGGGTGAGCGTGTCGAGTCCGAAGTGTGCGGCGGACATCGCCGCCTCCCACATGCTGCCCTCCTGCAGCTCCCCGTCGCCGCAGAGCACGAACGTGCGCCACGACTCGCCGCGGATCCGCGCCCCGAGCGCGCACCCGACGGCCACCGGGAACCCGTGGCCGAGCGGCCCGGTGTTGGTCTCGACGCCGGGCACCTTGCGCCGGTCGGGGTGGCCGTTGAGGCGCGAGAGCGGCTGCATGAACGTCGCCAGCTCGGCTTCGGGGAAGAAGCCGGCGGCCGCCAGCGTCGTGTACAGCGCGGCGGCGGCGTGGCCCTTGCTGAGGACGAACCGGTCGCGCTGCGGGTCGTGCGGGTGCGCCGGGTCGACGCGCAGGACACCGCCGCGGAACAGCACGGTGAGGATGTCGAGCGCCGAGAGCTCGCCGCCGAGGTGGCCGAGACCGGCGCGGTGGACCATGGTGATGTCGTTGCGCCGCAGCCGTCTGGCCTCGTCGGCAAGCTGGTCGAGGGCGAGCGGCGCGCTCGCGACGGCGGTCGTGGTGGCAGCGTTCATCGGCGGGGCAGCCCGAGCAACTCGGCCAGGATCATGCGCTGCGCGGCGAGCGCGTCGTGGCCGGCGAGCGCCCCGCGCAGGGTGGCCAGGTCGACCCGGTCGAGCAGCGCGTCGATCGCGTCGAGCGTCTCGATGCTCAGCCGCGCCGCCTCGACCGTGTCCTCGCGGAACGGGAACTGGTCGAGGAGCAGCGGCTTGTCCCAGCCGATCGTGCGCACGGCGAGCAGGAACTCGATCGTCTCGAGCAGGTGGTTGGATCCGACCGTCAGGTCGTCGTCCCACTCCAGGCGGTTGTCGTTCAGCTCGACGCTGACCAATCGCCCGCGGCGATGGATCATCTGCAGCGCGGCGGCGGGAGCCTCCTTGGCGAACAGCGAGTGGCCGTAGTCCATGACGATGCCCAGGTTGGGCAGCCCGATCTCGTCGATCGCCACCAGGGTGGTCGCCGCGGTGGCCAGCAGCATGTGGCCGCGGGGTTCCTTCAGCTTGTACTCGATGGCGAACTGGCGCTCGGGGGCGCTGGACACGACCTGGCGGATGCCGTCCAGCTCGTCGTGCCACAGCCGGTCGTGGTCGACCTGCAGCGGGTAGTCGTGCCCGTCCTGTCCCGGCCAGAACTTGACGTACCCGGCGTCCAGCTCGGCGGCGACCTCGATCGCCTGCAGGCACAGCTCGACGGCCTGGCGGCGGATCGCCGGATCCGGGTTGGTGAACGCGCCGCGCTGGAACACGCGGGTGTACAGGTGCGGCGTGATCGCCGCGGCGCGCATGCCGTGCGCGTCGAGCGCGGCGCGCACGTCGGCCACCGTGGTCCCGTCACCGGCGAACGGGTAGTTGATGTCCAGGCAGCTCAGCCGGCCGACCGCGCCGGCGCGGTGGATCGCCTCAACGGTGCCGACCGGATCGCCGTAGGCATCGCTGGCGTAGCGGTCCACGAACTGCCCGAACAGCCAGATCCCTGCTCCGTACTCACGCGTCATCGAACGTCCTCCTGCTCGCTCGCTCGACCGTAGACCCATCCGCTCTTGCATTCAAGAGTGAATGAATATTCACTAGACGTGCAATCGGCATCGCCGGGTAGCGTCGCCGTCAGTGAGTGAGGACCTCTCGTCCGACTACCGGCGAACACGCGAGAACCTCGGCACGTTGGTGCGCGGCCTGCCTCAGCATCAGCTCGATACGCCGGTCCCGGCCTGCCCCGGATGGACCGTGCACGACGTGATCAGCCACCTCGCCGGCATCGCCGCAGACGCCGTCGCCGGACGGCTGGGCGGTGTACCGACCGACGAGCACACCGCCGGCCAGGTCGCCGAGCGCGCCGGGCGCCCGACTGCCGTCGTCCTGCGCGAGTGGGAACGTTCCGCCACCCAGTTGGAGGTGATGCTGACGCGCACGCCGATCGCCCCGGTCGTCTTCGACGTCGTCGTCCACGAGCAGGACATCCGCGGCGCGCTCGACATGCCCGGCAACCGCGACGACCCCGTCGTCGACGACGCGATCAACGCCGTCCTGGCCCGCTTCGCCAGCCGGGTGCAGTCGGCGGGTCTGCCCGACGTGATGGTCGTCGACGGCGAGGGCCACCTCCTCGGCGGGCGGGTCGAGGCACCGGTGCGCCTGACGATCCCGCGATACGAGCTGTTCCGCGCCGGGTTCGGCCGGCGCAGCGCGTCACAGATCGAACCTCGGTTCTACGGTGGCAAGGGCTCGGCGTACCTGCCGCTGCTGACGATCTTCGAACCGGCGCGCCAGCCGATCCTGGAATAGGCCGGCGGGCCGGCGCCGCCTCAGGACGGGGTCTCAGCCAGGAGCTTGGCGACCCAGCGGTGCAGGTTCTGGTTGCCCATCTCGTTGCGGCCGAAGCGCACGACGTCGTCGGCCAGCGCCGGAGCCCGCTTGCTGCACCCGATCACCGTGAGGAAGTCCTCCTCGTAGGTCACGTCGCGGTACGTCTGGCGCTTCGCCTCGGCGTCGGCCTTGGCCGCATCGGTCTCCAGCGGGTCGCGGAAGTACTGGTACTGGACGACGCTGCACTCGCCGATGCCCGGTCCGGGGAAGATCCGGCTGACCATCAGCGAGCGGTCCGGATGGCCGGAGATCGAGACGTTCGGGAACAGGTAGTGCACCAGGCTGAACGCCGCGTACTTGTCCGGCCAGTCCTCGGCCGGCTGGTCGCGCAGCTCGAGGATCGGCTTGTTGGCGAACCCGATGCGCACGTGCGGGCCGTACAGGTCGTAGGTGTTGCGGTTGGTGATCGACTTGGCGCCGATCGTGTTGCGGTGCAGGTACCCGAGGTGATAGCCGTCGAGGTAGCCGTCGGCGGTCGCCTTCCAGTTGCCGCTCGGCAGCCTGGTTTCCACGTCGTGGCGGTGCAGCTTGTCGATGTGCAGCATCGCCAGCGCGCCGGCCATGTCGCCGAGCCATTGGTCGATGTCCATCGCCGCGCCCACGGTGAGCGTGGCGAAGATCGCGCCATGGCGCTCGGCCGTCGGGTACTCGATCAGGCCGGTGACGTCGATGCCCTCGAACCCCTCGCGGCCGGGGACGCCGACCAGCTTGCCGGTCGTGTCGTAGTTCCAGAAGTGGTACGGGCAGGTCATCCGCCGGGTGTGCCCGAAGCACGCGTCGGCGACCGAGGCGTTGCGGTGCCGGCAGGCGTTGAGGAACGTGCGGGCCACGCCGTCCTCGCCACGCATCACCACGATCGGCCGGTCGGCGATCTCCATCGTCGTGTAGTCGCCGGGGCCGGGGACGTCGCACGACAGCGCGACCATCAGCGGGTTGCGGCGGAAGACGACCTCGACCTCGCGCTGGAACCGCTGCGGGTCGATGTACTCGGTCACCGGCACGTTGAGCATCGACGGGGCCAGGTCGCCATGGTCGGCATCGACGTTGGCCAACAGTCGTCGGCCCAGATCGGCAAGAGGTGTGGCAACCATGATCTTCTCCCTCGTCGGCCGGGCAGTCCCGGCGCCGGCCGATTCTCAGAACTCTAGTTGATGTCAAGTAACTAGACCAGGGCCGAAGGGCCCTGTCACGCCCGGCGGACCGGGCCGGCAGGTCAACGGGGCAGCCCGAGGACCCGTTCGGCGATGATGTTGCGCTGGATCTCGTCGGTGCCGCCGGCGATGCGGTAACCGGGAGCGCCGAGGACGTGCTGGTTCCAGGCGAAGGTGCCCCACTCGCCGCTGTCCGCCGCCAGCGCCGGGCCGAGCAGGTGGCCGGCCAGGTCGCTGGTGTGCGCCATCGCCTTGGTCCACATCAGCTTGGTGATCGAGCCGCCCGGCCCCGACGAGCCGGTCGCCTTTGCCCGGGCCGCGTTGCCCGCGCGCACCCACTCGCGCAACTTCTTCATCTGGTACGCCGTGGCCAGGCCCTGGCGGACGATCGGATCGTCGGTGCGGCGGTGGTGGCGGGCGAGCAGGACGAGCTCGTCGAAGCCTCCACCACGACGGCTGCCACCGGACGACGCACGCTCGTGCCCGAGCACGGTGAGGGCGACCTTCCAGCCGTCGCCGACGTTGCCGATCCGCATCTCGTCCGAGACGCGGACGTCGCTGAGGAACACCTCGTTGAACGACGTGCCGCCGCTCATCTGGCGGATCGGGCGCACGTCCAGGCCGGGCGCGTCGAACGGGACGATGAACGCCGTCATCCCAGCGTGCTTGGGTGCGTCGGGGTCCGAGCGGCAGATGGCGAACCCGTACTGGCTGATGCGCGCCGTCGAGGTCCACACCTTCTGCCCGTCGAGCACCCAGTCGTCGCCGTCGCGCACGGCCTTGCACGACAGCCCGGCGAGGTCGCTGCCGGCGCCCGGTTCGCTGAACAGCTGGCAGCAGAACTGGTCGAGCTGGAAGAACGGCGGGCACCACCGGGCGCGTTGCTCGGGTGTGCCGAACTCCTCGATCGTCGGTGCGATCAGCTTGCTGGTGACGCTGACGACCTCGTGGTCGCGAGCCACGTCGAACTGGGCTTCGAGCTCCTTGAACGCCGCGTCGTGCGCCTTGCTCAGGCCGAGACCGCCGAACTCGGCGGGCACGGCGATGGCCCCGAAGCCGGCGGCCAGCTTCTCGCGATGCCAGGCGCGGTACTCGTCGAGCACCGCCAGTTCCTCCTCGTCGGTCGCGTCGTGGAAGACGACCACGGAGAACTCGCCGACCCCCCACTCCGGCGGGGCCTCAGCCGTGCGTCGCGAGGCGCGCGACTCCAGCCAGGCCAGGGCGCGCTCGCGGAACGAGGCGACACTCTCGCTGGCTCCATCGGTTGTGGCTGGGGCGACGGCCATGGTGCACCGACACCGCGCCACCGCCGCCGGGTGGGGCGGTTTCGGCGGTACCTTTCTGGAGTGCAACACTAGTAACTACGTGCCGCCGGGCGACAACGAGGGGGAATCACATGGATCTCGGGCTGAAGGGCAAGCGAGCGATCGTGACCGGAGCGACCAAGGGTCTCGGCCGGGGCATCGCCGAGACGTTGCTCGCCGAGGGTGCGTCGGTGGCGATCTGCGCGCGCGACGCCGACGGCGTGGCTGCGGCCGTCGCCGAGCTGTCCGCCGGCGGCGCCACCGTCTGGGGCCAGGCGATGGACGCCGGTGACCACGACTCGCTGCGCGCCTTCGTCGGCGGGGCGATCGGCCAGCTCGGTGGGCTCGACATCTACGTGCACAACACCAGCGGCAAGCCGGCCAAGACGCTGGAGGCGTGGCAGAACAACTTCACCATCGACCTGATGGCGCTCGTCGTCGGGGTCGACGCCGCCGCGGCGGCCATGTCCGCAGGCGGCAACGGTGCGCTGATCAGCATCGGCACCTCGGCCGTCGGCGAGCACTTCGCCAGCGGCTCCAACAGCTACAGCGCGTTCAAGGCGGCCGTCACCCAGTGGACGCTCGGCCAGGCCCAGGTGCTCGGCGCCAAGGGCATCCGCTGCAACGTCGTGTCGCCGGGCCCGATCTGGGTCGAGGGCGGCGACTGGAACCGTGTCAAGGACGCCAAGCCCGAGTTCTTCGCCGCGACCGAGACGACCCATCCGATGGGCCGGATCGGCGACATCCAGGACGTCGCCAACGCCGTCGCGTTCCTCGCCTCCCCCGCGGCCAAGCACATCAACGGCGCCAACCTCACGGTGGACGGCGGGTTCATGAAGCGGGTCAACTTCTGACATGACGGTCGACGCCACGGCCGACACGAACACCGGGACGGGCACGGGGACGAACGACGCGCCAGGGCGGCGCATCAACGTCCTGCTCGTCGCCGGGGGCCTGTACCACGACATCGACTTCGCCCGCCTGGAGCTGCTCAAGCTGCTCGCCGAACACGACGAGTTCCGCGTCCGGGTCCAGCCCGACTACGAGGACACGTCCACGCTGGCGGACACCTCGATCCTGGTCAGCTACACGTGCGACGTGCGCCCCAGCCAGCGCGCCCAGGACGCGATCCGGGACTGGGTCGCCGCCGGCGGGCGCTGGGTGGCCCTGCACGGCACCTCGTCGGCGCTCGACCCCTCGCCCGATGGCTGGGTCGCCCCGCGGTCGGCGCCGGTGTGGGCCGACA